>JACZJL010000101.1 GCA_014860585.1 Bacteroidales bacterium
GAGAGAAAACCAATTGCACAATCAATAAAAAAAATCGCTACTTTTGTAATGCTTCGTCCGTAGTTCTGCATGGCGCTTTTGCTGCGCTGACGAAGGGTAAGCGTTCTTTCGAAAGTTTGATAAGTCTGAGCAAAACCAGGCACGGTTCTGCAGGCTTTGGCGATGATGGTTTCGCCACCGGTGCGGAAACTTCCGCTGTTTTTCTTTGGGTTCATACATTTAAATTTTAGTGGTTAAACAAAACTTAACGAAGAACACTTACCTTTGCACTTAACCAACGGTAGCAAGCTCATTGAAACGAGCTTGCTACCGGAGGTTTAGTTCAACAGCGTATTTATTGTATTTGGGCTGTTGACACATTTGGAGTTCTTAACGCTTTTTGGTAACTTTACTATTTCGGGACAAGAAAACGTTGCAAACTCCCAAACACAACAAATAGGCAAAACGTTATAGGGCATTGAACCCGATATTTCACATAAAGCTTGAATTAAAAATCATACAATCAATAATATCGAAAAAGATGAAAAATCTGATGGTTTGCTCATATTTGCTATAACATTTGTATTATGTCAAACTTAAAACCAAAGTTGATATGGTTGATTTAAAAGACGAAGTTGCCAAGGTATTAGATGATCATTGGTCTGCATTGAAAGCCAAAGATGCTGATGCTGTTATTGCTTTAGTATCAGAAGATTTTCTATCATGCGGAAGTGATCCAAAAGAATTCTGGAATAAAACAGATATGTACAATGCTATTAAACAAATGCTAGCAAACACGGACTTAAAAATAGATATCACAGTGGATAAACGTGAAATACGAATTTCAAAAGATGGTAATTCAGCAATTGCTTTTGAGCAGATGTTCTTGAAACCTTATAGTCAAAAGATTCCAGTCAGAACGGTTTATCATCTTGTTAAAGAGAATAATACATGGCTGATCGATTTTACGAGTACTGGTTTTATTCCGAACAATGATGATATAGATAAACTAAATAAAGCACTCGAGTAAGATTTTAATTGGCATCCTCTCCAAAAACTAATAACAAACGCCCTATAACAAATAAGGCTTAAACGCAGCCGCATTTAAGCTACTGCCCTTGAAGTCTTGGTGAAACTGCGGTTGCCCTGCCTGTCTAACGCCAGTGCAGACAGGGATTTAAGTCGGTGTTGAACGCCGTCATGATCTTTACAGGAAGCAATAAAACTGGCGGAAGCTTCCGCTGTTTTTCTTTGTGTTCATCGTATTAAATTTTTAGTGATTAAACAAAAACCTAACGAAGAACACTTACCTTTGCACTTAACCAACGATAGCAAGCTCATTGAAACGAGCCTGCTACCGGAGGTTTAGTTCAACACGCGATAATAGCCAATTGGTGCATCCAGGTCATCCAGTTAAAGACATGAAAGAAAAAACAACATACAAATCAACAAGCATAATGCGAAAAAAGCGCCAACTGGCCATATCGCGGGCACGTTTCCTCAAATTATAGAAACAGACAAATAATATCTAACCAATAATGAAAAAATGAAACACATTATCTCTTTAATTACCTGTCTGCTCGTCGGACTATTTTGTGTTTATGGACAAGACACAGAAATAAAAAAAGAATATACCGAATCCTTCGACCTTGACAGTTGCACCTTTAAGACAACAGGGAAAAATATGTACTTCGTTCTTGAGCCAGGTTTTCAATTGACACTTCAGGGCGTTGACGGAAAAGACTCAATCAAATTAATAATTACCGTATTAAATGAAACAAAGAAAATAGGTAATATTGAGACCAGAATCGTTGAAGAGAATGAAACAGTGAATGGCAAGACAGTTGAAATATCAAGAAACTATTTTGCTTTCTGCGTGCAGACAAGCAGTGTTTTCTATTTCGGAGAAGAAGTGGACATATACAAGGACGGCAAAATAGTAAGTCATGACGGTGCGTGGGTTGCCGAAGGCAAAAATAAAGCTGGTATCGGTATGCCCGGACTCATACTATTAGGTTCACGCTATTATCAGGAAATTGCACCTGGAATCGCTATGGACAGAGCAGAAATAATAAGTACTTCGGAAATATTAAAAACTCCTGCCGGAGAATTTATCAACTGCTTAAAGACAGAAGAAACCAATGCTATTAAGCCAAAAGAGAAAGAATATAAAATATATGGTCAGGGAATCGGACTGCTTAAGGACGAAGAATTATTATTGGTAAAATATGGATATATGAAATGAATTACATGGCAGTAACAAAGGCTTGCTATCAGATGGGCAGCTGGGTTTTAGGACAGTGCAGTTCTTTTATCCAGCCTCGGTATATTAGGACAGGAAACGGCTTCGATTCGCCCCGCCGAATAGCAAACCTCGACGGTTAGCGGTGACTCTATAACGACAGTGACCAATTTCAAACTAATTACAATGAAATTAAACATACTTTTATTTCTGAGCATTTTAACTCTATTGACTTCGTGCAATGGGCAGACCTTTAATCCGAAAAAAAACTCAGATCAGTTTAAAGAACTATTTGTAAAGGGCGACTCCGTAAAAGAACTTGGAAGCAGCATTATGGTTGTTTATCAAGACAAGAAAAATATTTATTGGTTTGGAAGTTGGGAAACTGGGGTGTTTAGATATGATGGAAAGACACTGATTAATTTTACAACAAAGCATGGTTTGCCAAACAATAGAGTTGATGAAATAAAAGAAGATAAATCTGGCAACATATACTTCTCCGCTTGCCACCCGAATTCTACAATATCTAAGTTTGACGGACATACATTTACGACTTTATCGGCAATCTCCAGTAATGATTGGAAACTTAATTCCACAGATATGTGGTTTAGACATTCTTATCAAAATGAGAAAGTATATCGGTATGACGGTATTACTTTGTATGAATTGAAGTTGCCTAAACCACCAAACCTCTCCAATCCTTTTGAAATCTACAGCATTTATAAAGACAGGAAAGGAAACATTTGGTTTGGTACAAACCCTGTTGGAGTTTGCCGATACAATGGAAAATCGTTCGAATGGATTACAGAAGAAGATGTGACAGAATTTCGCAACGAAGGTGCAAACGGAGTGCGTTCAATAACGGAAGACAAAAATGGCGACTTTTGGTTCAATACCGAATATCGTTATAGTGTTTACGACAGCGCAGCATTAAAAAGCAATAAATTTTACACAAGACACGAAAATATAGGTGGATTAGATGGGAAAATGGACAGCGATTTGGACGAGTATCTCTCAACAGTAAGAGACAACAATAATAATTTGTGGTTTGTAACCTATCGTAGTGGTGTTTGGAAATATGATGGAATGAAAATTACTCATTATGTAGTTCAAGATAATTCAAAAGACATTACTTTATTCAGCATTTACAAAGACAACTATGGCAACCTTTGGCTTGGAACACACGAAAATGGAGCATTTAAATTCAATGGTATAACTTTTGTAAAATTTAGACAATGACGAAAGAGAGAAGAGCTACCGCTAACAAATAAGACTTAAACGCAGCCGCCAGACATAACACGGTCATTTTCGGGAATCTTTCGGGCGGCTGCGGTTAAAGTTGATGTTAGCGGTTAACTTAAATTGGAGTTACCATGACAAAAAAAACGATTACACTCATCCTTTTTATTTTGTTGAAATTTGTGATTCAATTATTTGCCATTGATGCTGGTTACGAATTACATCGTGATGAGTTTTTGCATCTTGACCTTGGAAAACATTTGGCCTGGGGTTATTCATCGGTTCCTCCTGTAACTGCCTGGATTTCCTACATCATTCTTCATTTGGGTAATTCTGTTTTTATAATAAAAATGATTCCGGCTCTTTTTGGTACCTTAACAATAGTGATGGTATGGAAAACAATTGAAGAACTCAAAGGGGATTTATTTGCCCTCATTCTAGGTGCTACCTGTGTTACATTTTCTGTATTGATCCGTATGAACACCTTGTATCAACCCAATTCCCTGGAGTTTCTGTTATGGATAGTCTTATTTTTTACTATTATTAAGTTTATTAATTCGGAAAATAACAATTGGCTGTATGTAGCATCAATTACCTGTGCAATAGGCTTTTTAAACAAGTATAATATTACATTTTTACTGCTCGGTTTGTTACCGGCATCATTGATTACAGACTTTAGAAAGATATTCTTCAATAAACACCTTTACATTTCCCTACTTCTTGCACTTATTATTGTGGCTCCCAATATAATTTGGCAGTATCAAAATGATTTTCCAGTGTTTAATCATTTAAAAACCCTTGCCGAAACACAGTTGGTAAATGTAAGTCGTATAGATTTCCTGTCACAACAACTGATTTTTTTTATCGGATCTTTATTTGTTCTAGTTTTAGCATTTATATCATTCTTCAGGTATGCTCCATTCAGAAAATATCAAATCATTTTTTATGCTTACATATTCACAATAGCAATCTTTACCTTCTTCAAAGCAAAGGGATATTATGCAATTGGATTATATCCAATTTTACTCGCTTTTGGAGCAGTATATTTAGAAATATTGCTTTCGAAAGGCTGGCTTAGATATATTCGATTCGCTGCTGTTCTAATTCCAATTGTAATAATGTTGCCATTATTATATGTTATTTTGCCTGTGTTAACGCCAGAGCAGATTGTAAAGAATACAGACAAATTTAAACAATTTGGTTTACTACGGTGGGAAGACGGGGATGACCATACATTACCACAGGATTTTGCAGATATGCTGGGATGGAGCGAACTGGCCAATATTGTTGATCTCACTTATGAAAGCATTGCAGATAAAGAGAACACCATAATACAATGCGATAATTACGGACAAGCAGGTGCAATCAATTACTATTCAAAACAGAAATATACCCAAGCCGTTTCAATGAGTGCTGATTATATTAACTGGTACCCGTTGGATGAAATGGAAATCAAGAATGTGATTTTAGTTAAAGAAAGTACCGACTTAGATAAAAAAAGAGAAAAGGAATTGCCTTTTTTTGACGAGATTGCCTTGGTGGGTGAGATCAAAAATAAATATGCTAGAGAGTATGGTACAAAAGTATATTTACTAAAAAGTCCAAATATATCAATCAATCAAGTTTTAAAGCAGGAAATAAAGGAACACAAAAACAGCCGCTAACACGGATAGTATAAATAATAAGCTCCTCACAATTTTCACACACACCCAGATAATACTCATGATCGCGAATACTTCTGCAAATCAACAAAATATTTAGGCTGGTGGTGGAAAAGGTAGTCTTAAATCTGGACTAACAACTTGCATCTTGACTCGCAAAAATTGCGCCGCATCCTCCTTGCACCGTGACAGCTTTCTGGCTCAAGTATCGGGATTGCGACCGGTGCTTGCGTCGGGTAACGCCCTCCAAATTATACAGCCGGACCGTTGTGCATAAGCAAAATAAAACCTACTCCATATGAAACCTAATGAATTGTTAAGGAATCAAATTCTGGAGATTATTTATAATCAGATAAATTCTGATAATCCACGTGAAACTAACCAGACTCTTAAAAGGCTGAAAGAAATGGGCTACAGCGATAATGATGCCAGGATGATGATAGGCCAATGTGTTTCAGCTGAGATATTTGATGTTTTTAAACATGGGAAGCCGTTTGACGAGAAGAGATATATTAAAAATCTGAAAAATTTACCAAAAGAACCTTTTGAAGATTAAGAAAAGGCCAGTGCATAACAAAAAGTCTTAAATGCTGCCGCCATGCATAATGCCTCCATTTTCTGGAATCTTTCGGGCGGCTGCCCTACCTGGATTAATATAGTGTCAGAATGCCCAGATTATCAGGGGGCAGCATAGTCCAACTACATGTTATTCATCCTTTTCTTCCTGCCAGATAAAAGTCTTCCAACATAAAGCTGATCATCCCACTTTTTGGCTACTTTTCTCCTGTAAATAGATTTTCATCGGTCTGTGTGTAAATCGGCAGTTTCATGTAAATTTGCCTTGAAAACGATGAATAATGTGATTTACGTTATGTGGCATTAAAATAAAAATATTGATACCTTAACAAAAATTTACAGATATGAAAAATAAATTAACTCGTCAAATTGTCCATATCATATTACTCGTGATTGGACTTGGTCTTATGGTAGGAGGTATTATCACCGGAAAACCCGGTGCAACAGTCATTGGTCTTATTGTTTCCGCAGTAAGCGTTCAACAATGGATAGAGTGGAATAAAAAAGAAAAACAACAACAATAAATCAAATCTATGTTGACAGACAAGAATAGAATATTTATAATTGATGCAAAAAGGGTTGCATTCTTTTTGATATTTGTTTTCATGTTTGTTATAACAGAAATAGGCAGGTTTAAATACCGACCCTATATCTATTCAAATGACATTTTTGATTTTTGGATTGCCGATACAATCGGAAACTTTACGGGAACGATAGCAATCATATACTTCGATTTAGCAGGAATTAATCCAAAGTATAAACCAGGCAGGATTTTTTTGATATTAATTACAATCGGGCTTATAATTTATGAGCTTATTCAATCAATTTTACCCGGGACAAATACCTGCGATTGGAGAGATATTATCGCCACATTGTTAGCTGGGTTAATATCATGGGGACTTTACGAAATGATGTATAAAAAATACCCTGAAATTGAATAAACGCCACATAAAAGGTGGTATATTGTATGGCCGGGACAGCGCTGGTTTCAGCGTTTCATCATCTAATAAACTTTTCACGATGAATCGGCCCAGGCTGTATATCTTAACAGGACAGTGCTTCCATGCCTGTATGACTCAATCACACAGGGAAATCAACAACTAGCCATACCTCCAAACGCTGGCAGTATTGCCGGGCGCTACGACGAAAAATAAACCTGACAAATCAGGAAAAAACAGAAATATGGCGAAAATAGAAAAAATTACCGAAAATAAGAAACAGTTCCTTGCCTTATTGTTGTTGGCAGACGAGCAGGAAAATATGATTGACAAGTATTTGCCGGGTGGAGATCTGTTTGCTTTATATGACGATGATTTGAAAAGTGTTTGCGTTGTAGTGCCGGTAAATAACGAAACCTGCGAGTTGAAAAACATAGCGACATACGAGAAATTTCAAGGCAAAGGGTACGGTAAAGCATTGATAAAATTCATTTCTGAGTTCTACAAAAACGACTACAAAACAATGCTTGCCGGGACAGGCGAAACGCCGGCAATCTTATCGTTTTATGAAAGTTGTGGATTTAAAAAGTCACATCGGGTAAAGCATTTTTTTACAGACAATTACGACCACCCTATGTTCAATGGCGACATACAACTTGTTGATATGATTTATCTTAAAAAGGATTTACAGGAATAGCAGGCTTGCATTGCACACCAAATAAAAACGCTGAACAAATCAGCACTAACGCTGACAAATAAGCCTCAAACGCAACCGCCATAAGTAATGCTTCCATTTTCGGGTATCTTTAGGGCGGCTGCCCTGCCTGTCTAACGCTGGTGCAGAAAGGGATTTAAGTCAGTGCTACCAGTCAGCGTAAAAAAGAAAACCTTGCAGAGATTATGAAATTAGAAGATTTTGGATACAATGACAAACTCCAACAATTAAGGGTTGAGAATAATCTTTCAGGCTTTGAGATTGGAAGAGTGATTGCCGAACATAAGGAAAGATATATTGTAAAAACGGAAAGCGGTGAGTATGAAGCCGAAATAACAGGCAATTTGCGCTTTTCAGCAAAAAGCCGGATAGATTTCCCTGCTGTTGGCGATTGGGTTGCATTGACAACGTATGATGCTGAATTTTCGGTCATCCATAAAATACTGCCAAGATTATCAATGATTTCAAGACAAGCCGTTGGTCAATTTGGAGTGATACAAATCATAGCCACAAATATTGATTATGCATTTCTGATTCAAGCCGTTGACAGAGACTTTAATATCAACAGACTGGAAAGATACCTGACAATTTGTAATTCGTCGAAAGTAAAACCAATCATTGTATTGACTAAAACTGATTTAATCAATGAACGAAAGATTACCGAAATTACTGACCGTATTAAACAACGAATAAGCGACATTGCAGTTCTTGCCATCAGTAACGAAACTCAGGATGGTTACGAAGCACTTAAAATGACCATTGAAAAGGGGAAAACTTATTGTATGCTTGGTTCTTCGGGAGTGGGAAAGTCAACCTTACTGAACAATCTCTCCGGGAAACCTTTAATGAGGACGGATTCAATCAGCCAAAGTACAAATAAAGGGAGACACGTAACAAGTCACAGGGAATTAATTGTTCTTAAAAACGGGGGAATATTAGTTGACAATCCGGGGATGAGAGAAGTCGGTATTGCCGACTCAGCAAGCGGATTAGAAATCACATTTGACCTGATTATCAGACTTTCTGAAAATTGTAAGTTCAAAGATTGTACCCACACGAATGAGATCGGTTGTTCGGTTATTGAAGCCGTTGAAAAAGGAGAAATAGACGGAGCTGCTTATGAAAATTACATGAAAATGGAAAGAGAGAAAGCTCATTTTGAATCATCGGTTGTTGAAAGACGAAAAAAAGAAAAGGGTTTCGGAAAAATGATGAAGAACTATAAAAAAGACATGAAAAAAAATAAGTTCTAAGCACAGTAAATACGACTTAAAAGCAACTGCCAGACATAACGCCCCCATTTTCGGGAATCTTTCGGGCGGGCTGCCCTGCCTGTTAAAGATAGTGCCAGAATGCCCATAGTGTCCGGGGGCGGCTTAGTCTTCCCGCACGTGCGGGATTATTCATCATTTTCTTCTTGCCAAATAAAAGTCCTCCAACAAAAATCTGAACATCCCACTTTTTGGCTACCTTGCCTTGAAAACGATGAATAAAATGCTTAACGATGTGCCAATTTAAAAACTGCACTGTACATTGATAAAAGTAGTTATATGAAAAGATTATTAATTATTTTGATTTTAGTTTCGTTCAGATTAGTAATATATGGACAAGAGAATATGAAGACAGGGATTATTTACGGCAATAATCATGCTTTCAATTTGACTGCTCCAGATGGATGGATTTTAGACAATAAATCTGGTGTTAATCAAGGACTTTATGCTGTCTTTTATAGAAAAGGAGATTCGTGGGAGAATGCTGTAACTGTTATGTATGCTAATACTGCGTCATTGGAGGATAAAACCCATAGAACTTTAGACCTTCTAATAAAATATGATTTGGATAATTTTAAAAGTAATTACTCAGGTATAAAGATAACTGATGGTAATGATATTGTTATTAAGGACAATATAATTGCTAAAGTCAAATATCTATCAGGGAAATCTTACGGAAACTACGAAGCAATGGCATATATTGATGCAGGAAAGACTGGAATTATGATAATTATGTCATCCAGAACAGAGGATGGTTTTGACAGCTCACTGACAGCTTTTGAGAATTTAGTAAAATCATACTTCTTCATGGGAGAAAAAGTAGTGATTGAAAAGAAAAAGAAATAAACTGGCTACAACACACGGCCGTAAAACATTGGTAGCGTAGTGGCTATTCGAGCCTTGATTTTCATAACAAAGTTTATTGTACCTCGATAGTGAAGTAGCTCCGAACTCCCCAACCGTTTCATATTGTCAAACGTATTGTAGTATAAACAAAATCATCAAAATCATCATGAATACTCAGGATAAAAACACAAAATCAAAATTTATACGAAATGCTGTAATAACCGTCATATGCATTATTGGACTACTTACATTAATAATATTTCAGAGTTGTTTGGGTGGAAATTCCAATTCTGAAGAGAAACAAAATGAACCTGTCTCTTCTTCTAAGCCGACTGAAGAAGTCCTTAACAGGTATAAAAATCAGACCACATATACAGATCCCGGAGAATTTGCTCATATGTTGGATAGTCTTCCAGAATCGTATGAACAAATCTGTGGAATAATAAAAAAACAACTAATCCATCCGATGGAAGCTGTAGAAATGCCTGAACTATTCCCGAAGGACATGCTTCCTGAAGATGGTGAATATCCGATCGTTGCTGATATGTTGAGAGAACTGGATAAACGAAACCACTCTGGACTAACAATGGATCGCCAGCCTAAAGACAGACTTTTAGTTGCCTGCTATCATCATGGATTGTTGTTTACTTCAATACTAAGGCATCAAGGTAAATCAGTAAGACTTAGAGCGGGATTCGCCAGGTACTATGAGGAACAAGTGGGCGTTCGATTTTCACATGTTGTCTGTGAGGTTTGGAATGCAGATAAAGAACATTGGGAGATTATTGATCCCGATAGAAATTTACAAAACGTAGCAAAGGAGAAGTTTGAATTTCCCTCAAATGTTTGGAATAACCATAGAAATGATAATCTACCAAAAACAAAGTATATTGGATCAATTGGGCAAAGTGAAAATATATACATCCATTCCTTACTATTAGACATGGCATTTGTCCTTAGAAATGAAAGAAGCTATTGGCACACGCCAGAATTTATTTTTAAAAAAGAATTTAATATCCATAATCTTAGTAGAGAACAAATCAGTGTGTTAAATCAAATTGCCGAATTGATGAACGATCCTGAAAACAATATCAGGCAGTTGGAAAAAATTTATACTGAGAATTCATTCCTCCAATCTAAAGAAAGAGATATAGATACATTTTATAATAAACTTGAAAACAATTAATTACACCTTCATGCATCGTATTTAGTTTAAGGAGGTAATTCTAAAACATGATCGAATTTATAATGAATAAACTTCGTCATAATCTGGAGATTTCTTCTCTCCAATCCGCCACAAACGATATACGTAACCGTTGCTCCCAGTTAAAGAATCGAGAACTTGCATGCGATATGGGAATAGATATTAGAAAAAATAAAATTAAAGACCTTCCAATAAAAGTAATTGGAATAGTCATCTTTATATTCGGCATAAGTCAGACCTTTTCTTCTGATATCCAATCACATTGCTTGAACTGTTTAAACAAAAAATCAATTGTTGATGAAACCAAATACCCTGGATTTTGTACAATATTTTGTATTACCAAAGGCAATTCTGTCTTTTTCGGAAACAATGAAGATTGGAAAAATCCCAATACTTTTATCTGGGTAGAACGACCAACAGACAGCACATACGGAGTGGTTTACCTGGGATTTGAAGATTTATTTCCTCAGGGTGGAATAAATGAAAAAGGACTTGCTTTTGATGCTAATGCGCTTCCTGGCATCAGATTAAAGGAACATCGTGAACTTCTAAAACCATATCAGACCATTGTAAATACATACATTATGCAAAAATGTGCGACAGTTGGAGAAGCAATAGAAATGGCTAAATCATATGACTGGAGTCAATCGTTCGGAGGGATACTCAGGGGACAATTTTTGTTGGCAGATGCAGCTGGTGACGCTGTTGTAATCAGTTCAGACCAAAATGGAGAGATTGTTTTTACAAGGAAGCCACAAGGTGATGGATACCTTGTATCCACAAACTTCAATAGGGCATTCCCTGATAACAAATTCGGTTCCGGGCAATGTTGGCGTTATGAAACAGCAACAAATATGCTTGATAAATTCATAAAGGAAAATTCTATTTCAACCGATTTATTGGTAAATGTTTTAGATGCAGTACATCAAGAAGGAAACAGCCTAAATACATTGTATTCAAATATTTTTGATTTAAAACAAGGTATTATTTATCTATATCATTGGCATCAATTTGACCAGGAAGTATTAATTAAAGTCTCTGATTGGATGAACTCAGAACCTGGAACAATACGTATTGAAAGTCTTTTCAACGAAGAAACTGTTAGTAAAGCTAATGAAGAATATAAAAGTTATCAAAACCGAAAAAAGAAAATATTTATAATAATTACGTTGACATTATTAGCTTTAACCTTAATCATATATTTATTTAGAAAGAAGATATTTGTCCACAAAGCAAAATCAGATTGGTAGTAATTTGAGTTATTTTCTAAATCAAGCAGGTAAATATTTTTATGGCAAAAAAAGGAAATAATAACCGGTTAATATACAAAACAAATGCATTTGGCATCTGCCTGCCCAAGAACATAATCAAACCATAGTCCACATGATTTGCAAAACTTCAATTGCCTGATGAAATATTCTTTAATTGTATAAAATGCCGTCAAAATGTCGTGTGAAATATTGGATTAATAAACTTCTGAAATATTACCTTTACTGATTGAGATTACAATGTAATATTATGAAAAAGCAATTATCATTAGGTAAGCAAATTATGCTTGCCAGGCAACAGAATAAATTATCGCAAGTTGAATTAGCAAATAAATGCAATTTATATGTCCGCACAATCCAACGCATCGAAAATGAAGAAGTTAATCCAAGACTATATACTCTTAGAATAATCGGTGAAACGCTTGGGGTAACGTTGATGAATGAAATTGAAATTGAAGACGAAAGCAGGGAATTAATAAAACTCAGAAGTACATTTGAGAAGAGAAAACAAATACGCATTTACACATTTGCATTCGCTATGTTTTTATTCGCTGCTGCCTTGTTACTTTGCCTATCTGGAATAGCAAGGCATAGTTGGGCTCCTTTTTTCTATATATTATTTTTTTTAGACCTGATAGTCATTGTCATAATCTGGAGATGCCCCGGATGCAATGGGTTATTAGGTGATTTTTTTAATATAAAGTATTGTTCTAAGTGTGGGTTAAAATTTTATAGTGAAAAGTCTAATCTTTAACTTGTGTAAAATAGGTATCTTAACGAACATTAAAATTACGATTAAGGTCATGAAAACAATCCTGAAAATTTCTGTTGTGATTTTATTGTTCAGCCAGTTCACCAGATGTGTAAATTCAAATCAAAACAGAAATCATCAGGCAATATTAAATGATTCCAGTGAGGTTGAGCCTTACATTAATCCGCGTTATAAAAGTCAAATAGAAAAACAACAAAAGAAATTAGAAACCTATATTAAAAAAAATGATATCCCATCTGTTGCAATTGCAATAGCCAAAAATGGTGAAATTTTCTGGGAACAGGGATTTGGAGTTGCAAATATTAAGAAAAACATCAGGGCATCCCAGCATACAAGTTATCCTTTGGCTTCCGTATCCAAAAATCTGACAGCAACAGGATTAATGGTGCTTGTTAATAAAGGGATGGTTGACCTTGAAAATCCTGCAAACAGTTACCTTAATACCAAACTTAAAGTATATCAAGGTGACGAGTTAGATGTAACCGTAAAACGCGTTTTACTCCACACATCCGGATTGCCCTTGTTTTATTGGGGATTTCAGATGGATGAAATCAAACCTTCTTTGGATGAGGTAATCGAAAAGCATGGTATTGTTGTATTTCCACCTGGAGAAAGAACCCTTTATTCGAACCTCGGCTACGGAATTATCCAGAAAATAATCGAAAATATTTCCGGAGAATCATTCTCCGATTACATGAAAGCAAATGTGCTGGACCCTTTAAATTTATCCAATACTTTTCTTTTTACTTTCGATTCAATACATAGTGAAAGTATTGCTCTCGAATATTTAAATGACAATAGTCCGGCAATTTTCGTCGAGTCTGCGGAATGCGGGGCTGGTGGATTTTATTCCAGTGCCCACGATTTACTTATTTATGGAATGCATCATTTAAATAGGGATTTTTCGAACATTTCATCCAGGCACATTGAGTATATGCAATCAGCTTTTGATCCTGATATTGGACCTGTTGGCTATGGATTGGGCTGGGAAATATATGATGCCGGAACGACTCACATAATAAAACATAATGGAGGCGGTTTGGGATGCGATACGCGTCTGACACTAATCCCTTCTGAACATATGGTTGTAGTAGTTCTCAAGAACAGCAGAAAGGGCAGTTCGACATCCATAACCAGCAACATTATTGAAGCTTTTGGAGAACAGTATAAAAAAAAGAATGATCATTATGGAACCAGTAATAAATTCACTGCAATTGTTCACGGGCATTGGGAAGGTAACATCATAACATTTTCCGACACTATTCCCGTATCAATTTTAATAAATCAGGATAAAAGTGTTGAATGTAAAATACGAGGTGTTGTTTATGAAAGTAAAGTCAACTATGTGAATGGTGTATCTGAGATTCGAATCAATGAAGAAGTATTGCGGCTAGGTCCTCCAGAAGAATATATTTTGTTCCAGCTAAGTTTTTCATATGATAAAGCCTACGGATCTGCTAATGTTGGTGGAGGAGATTCGCCATATTGTGTACCCAGTTATATTGAATTGCACAAAAACAGATAATTTTAATGACGAGTAATATGGTTTTGAATTCATGGGAAAAAAGTTAGTTGATTTTATGCAAAAAACACGCAATAACACACATAATAGCGCACTATGACAGAAATATTTGATGTTTTATGAAAGTAAAAGAGGTCATATTCATTCTCATAATTCTTTCTTTTTCAATATTATCTTGTAGAGAAAGGAAGCAAAACAATCTTCTAATAAACCAGAAATTGGAAGGATGCTGGGTGGGAGGTTTATTACAAAATGACGGTTTAACGGAAGATGTTGAACTTCGTCTTTTCGAAATAAAACCTGACAGCTCGCTTGTTTTTAGCCTGACTTATGAGCTTGGTCCACGTTCAAGGGTTTGGGAATATGATATTGAAATTAGTATTCAAAATAATGAAATATCATGGCTTGCGCATCAGGGAAAGCTGAGTGAAAATCTGGATACAATGTATCTGACGAAGAACTGGAAAGGAGAACAATCTCAATGGATATTTTATAGAGATAAGACTTATGATGATTTCATTAATAAATTCATCTCCAATACAAGAAGTGATTATACTTATTCAATTCCTGTAAGTATGAAGGACAGTTTGTCCTGTGAATCTTTAGATGAGGTTGGAATTGATGCCATACAGGTGACTGATTTTATTAAAGCCATTAAAAGCGGGAACTTTGGCGACATCCATAGTATTTTGATGTATCGAAAAGGAAAGCTCGCGCTTGAAGAATATTTCGCACTTGAAGGAAAAATCTCCGGGTCATCTGTTAATGAAACCTTTAGAAAAAAAACACATCAACTATCCTCTGTAACGAAAGGGATTCTTTCATTGATAACAGGAATTTCCATTGAAAAGGGCAAGATTTCTAATGTTAACGAGCCAATTTTTAATTATTTATCTCATTATTCCAATTCTTTCATTGACGAGAAAAAACAAATTCAAATTAAGCACCTCCTAACTATGACATCTGGATTGGGCTGGAATCAGTTTAATTATTCATGGAATGATAAAAGAAATGATGCGGCAAATATGTATAAATGCAAGAATGTTGTTGAGTATGTTTTGGAAAGGCCCATGAAAGCAGTACCAGGTGAAAAATTTAATTATACAAATGGAGAGCCAACGGTTATGGGGGTTGTTTTGCGCAATGCTTGTAATATGAAAGTTGATAAATATACTGAATTACATTTGTTTAATCCACTTGGAATAACTGAATATCAATGGTCACGCTATCCTGATGGCACACTGGAAACCGATGGTGGACTCAAATTATGTTCACGGGACTTGCTTAAAGTGGGAATTTTAATGCTAAATAATGGGAATTGGCATGGTAACCAAATAATTTCTGAAGACTGGGTATCGGAATCGACAAAACCCAGAATAAACTTATCATTAAAGAGAGGATATGGATATTATTGGAATGAAATGAAGTATAAATTTAGAGGTAAATCCCAAACCGCGATTTTTATTCCAGGAGACGGTGGGCAGTTCCTGGGTGTTTTTCCATCTTTAGATATGGTCATCGCATTTACAGCAGGAATTTACGATAAAGACCCTACAAGAATGTATTGGGAAATTATAAATAAGAACGTACTTACTGCATTGAAAGAGAAATAATTGTAAACAAAAACTCGGAATAACAACGTAATGGAGTATAAAAACCAAATAAATTATGGAATTATTGGAGCACTTGCATCATTAAAGAGAAGCATTAATAATCTTTTAATAGAATAGTTATATGAAGTTATATGCAATTATTATGTCACTGTTTTCCTTACTGTTTACGGGAGATGGTTTCAAAACCATTACTTATAGTTCAGTATCACTTAAAAGCCCTTCTAAAAAACCTGATGAAAACAATGAAGTTATATTTTTAAAGCAAGCACTTCAAGATGACTTTAAGCAAATGTGCAAAACTCTGGAAGAGAATCATGCATCATTATATGAATATACTCCAAAACAAGTCATGGACAGCCTGGTGGAAAAACAATATGAGCTTATCAGAGACTCCATGACACTGCATGAATTTTATAAAATTCTCACACCGGTTACTGCCAAGATCGGTTGCGGGCATACAGCCGTTTGGATGCCTGGTAGTTATTGGGATATTGATCCCGAAAATCTTTTCCCATTACAAATAAAGTTGATTGAGGGATATGTTGTTGTTACCGGTAAATACAACGACGCATTGCAGGTTCCGGAGGGGAGCATCATATTGGAAATCAATGGCCGGTCAGCGAATGATATTATTACTGAGATGAGGACAAACTACTCCGCTGATGCTTTTAATATCCATTTTATTGATTCGCAAATCGGGAGGCGGTTTCCTTTGATTTATGCAAGACGATTTGGATTCCCAATAAATTATGTGGTGAAATATGCCTTACCAGGACGTAAAACGAGTGAGACCAAAACATTGATCCCTGCAACAAATCAGGCGATCAGGAAAGTAGTTTTCTCAAACTTCAACCACCCCCCACTAACTTTTAATTTGATGGAAGATGGGAATATAGCTTTGTTAACCATACCTACATTTATTTACTACGACAGGGTTTCTTATTTCACTAATTTTATTGACAGTTGTTTTAAAGTTATTAAAGATAGAGATGTAGAAAATCTTATCCTTGATTTAAGAGGCAATGATGGTGGCGATCCTTTTTGTGCTGCTCCTCTGTTTTCGTATCTTCAACCCGAACCACTGCCTTATTTTTCTGAACCTTATGGCAAATATTCAGCGCTTGCCACTCCTTTGTTATTACCCGAAAATCATTTTTCAGGTAACCTGATTACCCTGATGGATGGAAGGTGTTTTTCCACAAATGCTCATTTCTGTTCATTGATAAAATACCATCAAATTGGAACAATAGTAGGAACACCAAGCGGGGGTACTTATACGTGTAATGCAGGTAAAAATGGAGTGGGAATTTTAAAAAATACAGGCATTCAGCTTTATTTTGGCCGGAGTTCTTTTTCAACTGCTGTGAAGGGGATGGACAAATCGAAACCGATTTTACCAGATGTATTTATAAATGAAACGTATCAGGATTTTCTTGAAAACAGAGATGTTTTTATTGAAAAAGCCCTAGAATAAATTGTTCATTAAGGAAAAATAAATTCAAAAAATAATGTAATTATCAATACGTATTATGAAAACAATTTTCAGCCTAAAGTTAAATTCAAGGATAACATCACTCTTGTTCCTTGCACCATTATTCACATCACCCTGTTTGATAAAAGGCCAAAATTCATCTTATAAATTGTATCCATTCCTCTATGATTCAAAACCTGAAATTTCATCACCTTTTTACATGAATGACACAATTGAAACGATTTTGGTTATTACTAAAACCTTACAATACGGAATTGTTCCGGTAACTATGGAAAACGGCAGTCCTTTATTGTATAGTTACAAAACAGGAACAGTTTTAGGTAAGGATAAACAAATGCAAATTGATGTCGGAGATTTTCCTTCTTTGGCAAAAAACAGTTTGCATAATGAAGAAGAATTAGCCATAAAGAAAATGATTACTGGAATACCAATAGATGTAATCAATTGTACAGCAAAGCCAAACGGCTATTCATATACAGGGTTTCTGGCTGAAGACGAAGATATTATTTCAGTACTGATTGGTGACAACAGACTGGTCGGTAAAATGAAACTTACACATGCTCAATTAGCCAAACCACTCTTTCATTTCTGGAATCTTATTTTGAAAGAAACAGAACTTGGAAATTGGACAAGGTTTTATGACAATATTAAACAAATCCACTACAATGATAACATATTGAATTTTAAAGCCTCAGCATCGAAGGGATGGCAACAATCCATTTTTTTCGATGAAATTCAGGGGAGGTATAATATTCATATCGACAGGGAACTGACACCTACTGAATTTCAATTTCTTAAAAAAAATTACTCAATCCTGCCTGAAGAAGAATTTGATAAAATGGTAGACAAACTGACCACGCTTGATTTTAGCGAAATGCTTCCTTATTACATCATGCGATATGGATTTTATGAAGGCCATACAGACTATCGGTGTGATCCCATTGCAATAGCTTTAATTTTTGGATTAAAAAGTATTGAAGAGATTAACACAGCATTTGAAGGAAATTTATATGGTACTTTAACAAAACACTATATTTCAAATAAATGAATACAATACTACGCCACATAAAATTAGCATAAGAAACAATACCTTAAACCATGAAAAAATGTTTGAGAATAGTAGTTATCTTGCTTTCCACACAAATCATTGGTTGTGATACTAAGCAAGAATCAGCTGAAACAGTCGGGCAAAAAATTGAAATTTCGGTAAATCCTACAATCGAACTATTCAGCCTGATACATTATCTTGCAGGTGACAAGCAGTACAATGAGAATCTGATACCTGGCTATATAAAAAGAGTTGATAATCATTTTAAGCATTGGAAAAATCACCCTGCAATAAATTTTGCAAAAGAATGTAATACTTTATACCAGATTAATGGCGATGCGCCAATGGCTTTGGCAGTCTATATTGGGCAACCGCCTCAATTAGAACCTAAAATAAACTTGTCAGCTTTGCCAAATGACTTTGACCCCCGATGGGATTCAACACTTATCAGCAACTACCTCAAACATGCCAGAGAGTTTGCTGTTGAAAGTGAATTTATGAAATTTCACATGAACCAGAATGTGTTTCATAAACAGTCAATTGAAAACTTAAAAGAGATGTTATTCAAAGAGAATATCATTGAATGGTTTTTCACATTCTTTGGATATTATCCGGACAATTTCAAGATAAATATTGCCCTGCTTAATGGTAGCTGTAACTATGGTTATCGAATTGAATTACCTGATGGAAACATTGAATCGGTTTGTTTACTTGGAGCAAGAGACCCAAAATGGATTACTGGCACACCGACTTATGACAAAAAATGGTTTTTACCTGTAATCATCCATGAGTTTTGTCATTCATACATTAATCCCCTAATTATCAGCAAACCTGAAGAATTTAAAGCCATCGGTGAATCTGTTTTAAAATCACATGATGAAGCAATGAGGAAAAAAGGATATGATGTCTGGAATGTAGTTCTCAATGAATACCTCGTAAGAGCCTGTACCATTAAGTTTCTAGAAGAAAATGAAGGAATTGAAGAAGTGGGAAGAAACATAAAAAGTGATAAAATGAATGGGTTTGCAGAAATTGAAGGTTTGGTTCAATTACTGGAAGAATATGAAAACAACCGAAAAGATTACTCAGACATAGAATCATTTTTGCCGGAGATTAAAAAGTATTTTACATCAAAGTTGTAAAGAAGAAGAATAATGCGCGATAGCACTCAATAAAAAACATAAGGTATAAAGTGCTAAATTTAAATGAATTAACAATTAAAAAGCGGTATGGCAGCTTGATAGGTAAGTACTTCGAAATACCCATTCTTCTTATTGCCAACTGTTATGCTACCTAAACAGAACGCACCACCCAGAAATATTATGACAAAAAAGACATCCATTCGGATAATTAGAATTTTATTGCTTGTTGGAACAATAATCTCTCTATACTTTGTTCCTTGGCCTATTGTAACAGCTTGGTTACAACCATTACCCACAACATTTCAGGAACAAGTTGATAAAGCAACTGATTATGGGTTTGACGGAATTATTGTTTATGTGGATGAAACAGGAAAAGCACCCGTTTTATATTCTGCAGGTTATAAAAATAGAGAAAACAAAATACCTGCCGATCCAAATGCATTGTTCAAAATAGCCAGTGTTGGCAAACTTTACAATGCCTTGGCAGTTACAAAGCTTGTCAGGAGTGGAAAACTCTCTTTGGACAAAACGCTATCAGAATATTTGCCTGAATTGAAAAACAGAATAGAGAATGCAGACCAAATCACCCTGAAAATGATGGTTCAACATAGAAGTGGCATTCCCAATTTTACAGATTCCTTAAATTATTGGGCTCATCCGAAAGAGAATGATGATGAAAAGCTTGCCTTAATATTAGATCAACCTGCCAAATTTGAACCAGACCAGGATTATGAGTATTCCAACACTAATTATTTATTGCTCGGTAGAATTATGAATAAGGAGCTTGGATACGACCATTTTGAGTTTATACAGGAAGAAATTTTAAAACCTCTGAATTTAAACCATACATTTGGTTCTATTCACTATGTAAATATGGACGATGTAATGAGTGGTTACTATGTTGGCTACGATAAGGATTTAAAAACAGACGATAATGGTTCAATGTTAGCAACAGCAAAAGATTTGGGGAAATTCATAAGGGCATTAAATGACGGATCGGCTTTTAAAGATAAAAAGGAACAGGAAATTTATGGTTCGATTTATGAGTTTGGACATACTGGATTGATTCCTGGTTATCAAACAATTGCCAAATATCAGGCAGACATCGATGCTGTGGTCATTCAATTTACAAACACAGTTAATTTTGATGGTTATAACTGGAGTCTGTCGGAGATAATGTACAGCAGAATAATTAAAATACTAAGGAATAAAAACTAACCACAACAAATAAGACACAGACTCAGCCGCCTTTAACGGACTGTCCGGTTAGTGTTGGTGAAATTGCGGTTGCTCCCGAAAAACGGGGCAGGATTTAAGTCGGTGTTGAATGCCTGCCCCGTTTTTCGGTGGAACCTCCAGTACAAAGGCAGCGTATTATGGGTTTTTAATGTTTTGAAGGATCACTTTTTGAGTAGGTGTTCTACGATGAAGGACTCACACTTTTATGAAAAGGCCATTTTTCTACGTTTTTCAAACCTCTGATAACAGTTTTTTATCGTTAGAATCCAACCTTCTTTCAATCCGGGCAATGCACTAACCATCCCTTCCTTTTGGAGGGTTTCAGTCAGCGCGATTTAGAGTTGGTTTTTGCAGGCTGCTGATCACAAGAGATAATGATCCATTCCAAAATGAAGCGCTACTTTTGCAATGCTTAGTCCGTAGTTCTGTATGGCGCTTTTGCTGCGCTGACGAAGGGTAAGCGTTCTTTCAAAAGTTTGATAGGTCGTTGCAAAACCAGGAGCGGTTCTTCCTGCTCTGGCGAAAATGGTCTGGTGAGCGATCAGGGAACTTCCGCTGGTTGTCCTTTGGTTCATCCATTTAAGGTTTAGTTGTGAAATAAAACCTGACAAAGAACACTTTCCTTCGCACTCTACCAATGTTGTTAGCTCTTTGATCCGAACCTGATGCCGGGTGCCGGGTATAATCACGCCAGTTTCGAAAAACGCTATCTTTGCTCAATGGAATTTTTTATCAATCTAGTAATTTTGAATCAACTACACCCGAATAATACTTTTATTATTTGCATAAAAAACCAATCATGCGAAGAATCACTTTTTTGACCATTTTATTTATCCTGATTTCATCCCAAATTCAGGCACAAACTCAAACAGTACACGATGATTTTGAAGGTAATGGTACAATTACCACCTGGTTTGGCGATGATTGCAATATAAACACCAGCTTTCCGAATCCATATCCACAAGGGTTCAATCCTTCAGCTACCGTTATGGAATATGATGATATCGGAGGCCAGTATGCAAATGTCAGGTTTGGCGTACCCAACAACTACGATTTATCCTCCAACTTTATTTTTACTTTAAAGATATTTGTTCCTGCATACGGATTAACAGGGAACCAACCCAACCAGGTGTCATTAAAATTGCAGGATGGGACCTTACCTGCACCATGGGTAACGCAATGTGAAATCATAAAACCGATTTTATTAGATCAGTGGCAAACCGTTAGTTTTGATTTTTTAAATGATACCTACATAAATTTGGATCCCAATTCACTGCCTCCCACTCAAAGAACGGATTTAAACAGGGTAGTGATCCAGGTGAATGGTGAGAACAACAATGATCTTGTGTTGGCTTATGTTGATGATGTTAATTACAACGGTACTATCCCCGTTGATCCTGAATATGATTTACTGGTTTGGTCAGATGAATTTGAAAATGAAGGAGCCATTGATACTTCCAAATGGCATCACCAGACACTTTTGCCAAATGGATATGGCTGGTACAATGGAGAGATACAACATTATACCGACAGGGAGGATAATTCCAATGTAAGCAGCGGAATTTTAAACATCATTGGAAAGAAAGAAACCTACACCAGCCAGGGTGTAACCAAAGAGTATACATCAGCCAGACTCAATTCCAAATTTGCTTTTCAATATGGGAAAATTGAAGTCCGCGCAAAATTACCTGCAGGAACCGGTACATGGCCTGCGATATGGACATTAGGTAAAAATATTAATGAAGATGGTGGCTGGTGGGATATTCAGGGTTATGGTACGACTCCCTGGCCGGCTTGCGGTGAGATTGATATTATGGAACACTGGGGAAGCAATCAAAACTATGTGCAAAGTGCCACCCATACACCATCAAGCTATGGGGGTACAGTTAATCTTGGTGGACAAATAATACCGACCGCCTCAACTGAATTTCATAATTATACGCTTAGGTGGTATCCGGAAAAACTGGTGTTTAGTGTTGATGAAGTCATTCATTACACCTATGAACCAGATGAAATCAATAGCGACACCTGGCCCTTTAATACTGAACAATACCTGCTGCTTAATTTTGCCTTCCTGCCAACTATTGATCCGGGTTTTACTGAGGACACCCTGGAAATTGACTATGTCCGGGTCTATCAAAGTTCAACTGCATTTGACCTTCAAATACTCGGGATCCCCAAAGGATGGAGCGGTTTATCATCTTTCGTGGTTCCTCAAAACAGTGTAGTGGTTTCAATTTTCCAGCCAATCGTTACCGATCTGATTATTCTTGAATCTCAATCAGCAATGTACTGGCCTGAGGAAAATATCAACACGATAGGTAACTGGAACACGCATGAAGGATACACCATCAAATTATCCAACCCTGTTCAGCTGAACTTTGCCGGGAATATTGAGGTTAATAAAACCTTACAGCTCACTGCTGGATGGAACCTCATCCCGGTACTTTCCTCCTGTGATGTTGATGTGCCAGCATTATTTAATGGCAAAGACCTGATCATTGTCAAGGAAGTGGCCGGTTGGAAACTCTTCTGGCCAGAAATGAGTGTTAGCACTTTAAACGTTCTGCAACCCGGAAATGCTTATTTCGTGAAGATGGGAAGTGCCACCGAAATCACTTTCCCGGAATGTGGAATTTTTGACCAGTCCAGGTAAGTTGTTAAGGACCGGTTATCTGAAAAATCCGATCATTCTTCAATCCGGGCAACGCACCAGCCGTCTCTGCCGCACGGAGAGTTTCAGACTGTGCAATTTCTATTTGATTTTTGGAGGTTTCTCATGGCCACTGGTGGAGAACCCAGAAGGATGACTCGTTAGTTAAACAAAATTTGGTGATCAACTTTTGCGTTAAGCATGAATATTAATGAACATGAAGTGCAGCTCCCTTTTTATCATTGTAGCTAGTCTGTTTCTGTTACAGCGTTGCAATACTACAAATGATGACCCGGGTTTTTATGGTTTTTGGGAAGGTCCTCATCCTGAAGATGTCAATAAAAAATTCTACATTCAAATCATAGGAAAAAATGACTCAGTCCGGGCACTGGGCTTCTGGACAAATCACAAATTCTATGATTCGCAATTCAAAATTGACAGCATATTCCTGAATTCAGACAGCATTCGTTTTTATGTTCCTGACTGGAACTGCTTATATCTGGGGAGTATTTCTGACAACCATTTGATCAATGGTGGATTTAGTTGCATGGACGAGCCATTTGACCCTGTTGATTTGATTAAAAATGATGAGGCAAGACGTTTTTTAACCGAAGCAAAACCAGATTGTAATCACGTCAATTATTCCTATCATTATCAGCAACCTGATTTTTTTGATGAAAGCATACCGGCCATGCACTTTCAAACGCCAAATGATTCACTGTTTATCCACTCATTGCTTCCTGAAATAATTGCCAACCAGTATGGTAGGCTTAATTCTTTTCTTTTATTAAAGAACGGCAGGTTGATTTGTGAAGAGTATTTCTATGGTTATTCCAGAAATGATCTGCACCAAATTGAATCGGCAACAAAAAGCATTGCCTCATTGCTGATCGGTATTGCAACTGACAAGGGAATGATTTCGGATATCAATGAACCCTTATTTAACATATTCCCTGGATATGATCATTTGAGCAAGGGTGAATACAGAAAAATTACTTTGGCCAACATCCTTTCAATGACCTCCTGTTTTTCGAATGAATATGAACCATTTATGGATGCTGACCGGATTGACTATTCCTTAAAAAGAGCATTAATTGCCCCGGTGGGCGAACAGTTTATCTATGATGGAGGAAATACTGAGATTTTGGGTGCAGTAATAAAATCAAAAACAGGGATGTACGCAGATGTTTTTGCCAAGCAGTTCCTTTTCACACCTCTGGGAATAAAACAATATGATTGGAATATTTTTAAGCAGGACAGTTTTCCATGCATGGGCGGTTCTTTACAAATGCTGCCAGTTGACATGCTGAAAATAGGCTTTCTGGTCCTGAATAAGGGAGTGTGCAACAATCAGCAGATCATTTCAGCAGATTGGATTACGGAATCTACTTCGAAAAAAACCAGGACTCATATTGAAGGGGATGATTATGCGTATCATTGGTGGAATATCGTCATTGAGTCGAATCGTAAAAAGTATGAAACCGTTTGGGCCAATGGATTGGGAAGTCAGTTTATCTATATTGTACCAGAACTAAATATAGTAATAGTTACAACAGGATACAATTACGAAAATGACTCCTGGGCCATCACCAGCGGGATCGGGAAATATTTGTATTTACTGGAGTAGATGCGACATCTGACGGAAAGTTTGGAAGGATTCAATGTCAATGACATTTATTTTACTACGCGAAGCCAAAGCAGGAGTTATTTTATCTGTGGCGGGATTCAGAGGGCGCATTGATCCCATATTTTTAGCCGGATTGGGATGGAGTGCAATAGCGTATGATAAAAATGATCCGATAACTTTCATCACATGATGAAGAATGCTTACCTTTGCCCTTAACCAGCGGCAGCCTGCCCAACTTACCGACCGGGCTCCATGTAACGAGCGTGTGGCGGAGGTTCATATCTGCTGCGTATAAAATAAACCGGATGGCTATTCAAAATTGAATTTGGATATACTCCACAAACATGGCAACGGCTGGTCAGGATCAGGGACCGGAGTTTCCGGCCAGGGTGTATTGGCGCAATGTAATGTTGCGTATCGAAAACGGCGGGATTGCTTTCTTTTTGCAAACGAATGAATTGTGTAACATTAAAATAAATGGAGGGCATATGAATGATTTACTTTTAGTTATCGCGGCATTATCCATTATTGTCTATTTAATAGCAACAATAATGATTTATGCATTTCTGAAAAAAAGAAATAGCAAAATAGAGAGTTTTATTTTTGTCCAGTTGTTTCTTTTTAAGTATGTATCTGAATACAAGAGAATTACTAAAAAAGAAACCGGCAAAACGGGAAACCTTTTTTATTTTTGGATTGGCTCAATTAACCTGGCGCTTTTATGTGTTGTTTTATTTTTTATTCTGACCAGCCTTTGAAATTACAGGATTAAAATGTAGCACAACATCACAATTTTCCTCCATCAAAACAGGAAATGACGAGCTGTCTGGCCCTGTTAACATCAGGTGGTTGCGTTTAGTGATTCTTACCCGTATTGAATTGCAGCAAAAGATCATCGCTGTTTTGTTCAGGATTTGATATTCACAATCCCCGGATGGATTGATCCGCAGTTCTGCTTTTTTGCATAGCAGAATACCCTCATTTCCGGCTGATCATAAAAGCCGTATGGATTTCATTCATCGTTTTCGTGCATCTGCCGATAATCAATGGCAGGCGGTTCCATATTTAATTTTTAATTAACTTTGTGCAAAAATGAATCAAATTCCTGATTTTCAAAGCTTACCTAATTGTGGTTTCTTGCCTTGCCCTATCAAATCCAAAATGAGGATTTTTCTTTCGCTGCTGATTTTTTTAAATACAACCCTAACCTTCGCTCAGTATTCAGTCGGAAATACAAGATACCCTGCCAGCAGCATTATTTTCAAATACGGACTTGGTAGTTATGCTCTAAAGGATC
>JACZJL010000102.1 GCA_014860585.1 Bacteroidales bacterium
AGCGCCAGTTTTGCACGCTCAAACAGGTCAAGATTACGAAAATGTGTTGAAATGACAATCAAATCAAGGTCGCTGTCGGGAGTCATTCTATCGGTAAGCGCGGACCCGAAAAGAGCGATAGCTTCGACGCTAATCCCAGAACTTATGTATGATTCCTTTAGGTAGGAAATTACTTCAGTTATTGTTGCTTTATCCATCCTTGCAATGTCTTGGTTTGAATTAAAACTGTCTTAGTACGTTCCTTGCTGAAATTAATGATTAATTTTCGGAGGTCTTCAGGATAGCGAGTAGGAACTGAGATTTTATTGAGCATAAAAATGAATTCATAATCTGCATCATTCAACATGAGACCAATTTTCTCAACAAAATAAATCAAACTGTGTGATTTTGAAGGGAATTCACCCTTTCTTTCATAAATAATCCTTTCAGGGCTTTTTCCAATGACAAATGACACATGAAGATACAGTAAACCATACGACCGGACTCAAACATGTCCTCTGCTGTTTCCAGGTCGTAATCTGACTGAAAAAACCATTCAATATATTTTTCAGTTTGTGTCATGGCGCAAATTTACTATAAATCGAAAAAACAGATGCTTACTAAATTCCCTGCTCAACACATTTATTTGGGGCTTATTAGTCACCTCCTCACTGACCCCTGGAAGCCTGAGTGCATCAACGTTCAACCTGATTCTACCTTCAGTTAACTTGACATTTGGCTTAGTTTGAAAATTCTACTGATTCAGCCACTTTTTAAACTCCGCCGATCGGTCAATACTGACGATCGTTTCGAACTCATCATCGGCTCTGGGTTTGAGCTCCAGCTTAACACGACTGCGCGAGTAAGCCACCATATCATTGATTGATCGGATATTAACCAGGTATTTCCGGTTAATTCTGAAAAATTTTCCGGGATCAAGCATCTCTTCCAGCTTATCGAGGGGGAAATCAACACTGTAGGTATTCCCCTGGAAAGTGCGCAGATAAACCCCTTTTTCCATAACAAAAACATAAGCAATATCAGTCACTTCCACCATTTTTATCTTTGAACCAATAGAAATGGAAAGCCGCTCTTTGTATTTTTTTTCCTTTCCGGTAATCAGGTTGTAAAGCGACTGCAAATCAACCGAGCTGTGGTGAAGACCACTGAATTGTTCGTACTTTTTCAGCGCAGCGACAAGCTCCTCATGAACGATGGGTTTCAACAGATAGTCAATGCTCCTGAGCTTAAATGCTTTTATGGCATATTCATCGAATGCGGTGGTAAAGATGACGGGGCTGGAGATATTCACCTGGTCGAAGATGGCAAAACTGAGATCATCCTCAAGGTGTATGTCGAGGAAGATCAGATCGGGTTCTGGGTTGGCTTTGAACCATTTCACCGATTCTGCTACCGATTCAAGCTCTGCCATGATCTTAATTTCAGGGTCATAATCCAGGATCATTTTTTTCAACCGCAAGGCGGCAAATGCTTCATCTTCAATAATTACGACTTTCATTTTATTTGCTTTAAGTAGTTTCAATTTTATCAGATTTTAGCAAGGGTAGCTTTGCTATAAATTGGTCGTTGGTTTTGATGAATTCGGGTTTTTGGTCACAAACAAGCGCATACCGGCGATTGATGTTTTCCAAACCAACACCGGTCGAAACCAGCTTGGTCTCTCTCAAATTGAGGTTGTTGATGATGTTTAATCTTTGTTTGTCATCCACAAAAATTTCAATTTTTAAAGGCTGGATCTTTGAAAAAGTGTTGTGTTTAATCGCATTTTCGATGATCAGTTGAATGGCAATGGGTAGAATCTGGTAATCGTAGTATGCTTTGTCAATATTGATTTCGATAAAAAGTTTTTTCATAAACCTGATTTCCAACAGGAAAAGGTAGGAATTTAAAAACTCCAGCTCAGTGCTCAGGCTTACCACATCTTTCTCTTTGTTTTCGAGCACATAGCGATAAACCTTTGAGAGCCTTTCAGTAAACGACTCGGCCAGGTCAGGATCAATTTTGATCAGCGAGGTCAGCACATTCAAACTATTGAACAGGAAATGGGGGTTGACCTGCTGTTTCAATACTTCAAACTGTGACTGCAGGTTTTCCTTTTGCATTTTTAGCAATTGCGTATTGGCTTCGGTCAACTGCTTTGTCCGCTCCGCAACGCTTTGTTCCAGGGTGTTATTGATGCGCTCCAGTTCTTCCTTGGCTTGCAACAGTTTTACTTCCTGTTTTTTGCGTTCCGAAATGTCAATGATAATTCCCCTACGCCCAACAATCTTATTGTTTCGAACAATTGGGGAACCGTAAATCAATACGGGACAAAGACTTCCGTCTGGCTTTTTTACTGTGTATTCATTAGGATTGGCTTCGCGATTTTCATTTGACTTTTTAATGTTCTGAATGACCCTGGGGATATCCTCTTCCACAAAAAATTTCAGGGCTGATATTTTCTCTTCCGATTCATCAGGATCGGGAAGATTGAAAAATTTCTGTCCGGCTCTGTTGTTGAAGAGGATATTACCGTTGATATCCAGTTCGTAAATGGGTTGCGGAAGAAAGTCCATCATTTCCTTGTAATGTCGTTCGCTCTCGGAAACGGCAAACTCTGCCTGTTTTCGTCGTGTAATGTCTACAATAATTCCATCGAGAAAGTCAACTCCACCTTCCACATTGTAAATGGCTTTGCCGTTTTCGTTTACCCAAACAATATCCCCGCTTTTGTGCATAATTCTGTATTCAAACTCGTAATGGGTTTTGTGCAAAGTGGCTTCCTCAATATTTTTCCTGCAAAACTCCTGATCTTTGGGGTGAATGATTGAGGCAAAGGAAAGGGATGAATTGCCAATAAACTCCGAAGCATGGTAACCGGAAATATCAAAGATTTTTTCGCTGATGTATTTCATTGTATAATGCTCATCAAAATGGCAGCGGTAAGCGGCGCCGGCCAGGTTGGAAAGTATGCTGTTGAGCTGGTCGCGACTTTCGTTGAGTTGCCGGGTAATTAACCCGCGCTTTTTAATTTCCTCCTCAAGGTGCTGGTTGAGTTTTTTTTCCTGTTCGATCAGCTTTTGGGCATATTTGTTTTTCTCTTCTTCAATTTGCATTTGTGCCTCAACCCTTGCCCGGTTGGAGGCTTCCATGAGCAGTTCCTGCTGTAAATGGGCAGCTGCAAGTATCGATTTGTCATTTTCATCAAA
This sequence comes from Bacteroidales bacterium, assembly GCA_014860585.1. NCBI lineage: Bacteria > Pseudomonadati > Bacteroidota > Bacteroidia > Bacteroidales > Bacteroidales bacterium. Next base: position 3,189 of record JACZJL010000102.1, read on the forward strand.
ATAAATTCTTGCTTCGAGGATCAACATCAGGAAAAGATTTAAGATCACCAGGTAATAGGCATTGTTGAGCAGTGTTTGAAAATCGCTTTCCAAACCAAAAAACAGGGTGGCCGGCAGGATAATAACCGGCGTGATAAGTAACCCTCCCAGAACAGCAAAAGGAAACTGAATGAAGAAGCGTTTCAATGGATATCTTTTCCAGGGCAATTTCCGGTTTAATTTTTTGATTACAAATACTCCCGGATACACCAGGAACATACCGGCAACAAATGTCAAAACAGTACCCCGAAACAACCGGATAAACAGTTGGTAAGGATCAGCAAACAAATCTGCCCTGAAGAAGTACATTTGTGAGATAACAATCAACTGCATGCCTAATGCTAATAATATCAGCACTTTAATGATCTTTAACAGCGGGATATGCTCTTTCAGTATTTTTTCGTCCATCTTGATTTATCTATAAAATAATATTCAAATTTACAGGAATATTGCCACGCACACGCTGATACTTGAAAATGTTTTTACCGAATTGCATCAAATTGATTTCATGTTGTTCATGGTACTTTCTGTGCAAATATGAATTAATCTTTGTCAGCAAGATCGTTTCTTCCTTGCAGCACATCATTCATTAAAATTTCCCTCATTCTTTCGGGTTCTTCAAAAAGGGGGCCATGAGCCGAATTTTCGAAGGTGTAAAACCCTTTCAAAGGAGCTTTAAGACGATGGTAATAATCCTTTGACAAATCAACATTTACCGTTAAATCGTACCTGCCGCTTACAAAGTATATGGGAACTGCGATTTCGGGAAAAGTTCCGGAAAAATCGGTGGTCAGGGTTTCATTTTTCAGGTTTGTTTTAGGTAGAAACATCAGTTTCGATTTCCAGATATTGAATTTCTCCCTGAGCGTGTAAGCCCTGCAGGTCCAGACAGGTAAGAAAATACCCCTGAAAACTGACTTCATGCTTCGCATGGTTCCAATGCCCAGTTCGTGCATCAGGTTGTCGCGGGTGACAGAGTTGTAAAAAGAGGTCAAATCTGATTCTGTTTTCAGGTCTCTGAACTTCTTCAACTCCTTTACTGATCGTTGGTCGTTCAGTTCGGTGAATTGCTTTAACATAAAGTCGTAGGCAATTCTTTCCGATTCGCGCTGCCTGGTGATTTGTCCCATTGCAATGTAAGCGTGGAAAAGTTCCGGCGCTTTGGATACTGCTGGCAAAGCAATGGTGGTTCCGCCAGACCATGCCATCATATAGATTTTGTCCTTTTCAAATCGCTCCCGCAGGTAGTTGGTTACTTCAATGGCATCGGAAACAAGCTGGTCGAGAGTCATGGATTCGATGGTTAAATCGGGCGTGTAAGAAAGTCCACCGCCCCTTTGCTCCCAGTAGCAAACAGTAAAGCAATCCTCGAGTCCCGGATTGAAACTTTCAAAAAGGAAGTAATTCGGAAAGCCTGGTCCGCCATGTAAGAAAAGTAAAACCGGATCGTCTGCATTTTTACTCCTGATAAACATTCCTTGCTTCACTCCCCCAATATTGACAAAGATTTTTTCGGAAAGGCTTCCCTGCAGGCTGTTTCCATTTTCATCTTTATATGTTTCAACCCTGCCTGGGCTGATAATCAAGAGAATGGCAAACAGTAAGAAAAATACTCCCGGCAATATTATTAGTGCAAGCGAAATCATTTTATTTCCCTTTTTAAGAGTATATCTTTCAATTATTTTCATTTCAGTGGTCTTTGGCCGCATTTTAATATTTACCAGCGCGCTAAAAAAAGCCGGGAAGAGGAAAAAGTCCCTTCCCGACCTGGATTCATTTTTTAGAACCTTTTGATCACACCAATCCTTGCTGAAACATAGCGATGATCAAGCTGGTAATTCATCCCCTCTATTTCGGTTTCACCCGATAAGGAGTTGAATTTGATGCCTGGCGCCAAACTCCAATTATTACCCATAGCTACCTCTATTCCGCCGGCTACCTGATAACCCACGCCATGTCCGGTGTTGCTGATGATATCGCCGTCATTGTTTTCGGTTTCGATATGGGAATACAAAAGGCCTGCTCTTGCGAAATAAGAAACCGGCGAGCTTCCAATCTGACGCATAAACTGCAATCCAAGAATGTAACCGGTTTGTTCAAAATCCATATCCGGGCCGGCAAACGATTCATCGGCGTTAAAGTTTACCCAGCCCCAACCTCCATAAACGCTGGTAAATGGCATAAACCGGTACTGCAAAATAGTTTCGAACCCCAAACCGGTATTCAAACTTGCGCCGGCAAGATCGGTGGATACAAAAGATACTTCACCGTTGATTTCGATCCCAAAACGATTTTCTTTTCCCTGGCCAAAGGTTAATACCGTTACCAGAAGGCTGAGTGCGATGCTTAACATTACTTTTGTTCTCATGACTTTAACTTTTTAAATGATTAATGATTCGTGAAAATTCACGAGACAAAAGTAGGGACAGGCTATACCGGAATAAAAATAAGAGTTGCCGAAAGTGCATATCCTGAAGTTGATCGTGGGTTTTTTATGGTTGAAAGTGCGGCATTTTAATGAAAGTACGATCAGAAATTCTTCAAAAACAAATAGTATTGTTGATGCCATTAGCTCCTGATCACTCCTGGTAATAAAGGATTTTGCACAAGTCCATTTCTACTTCATGCTTCCTCTCCCATTGGACTTCTTTAGATATAGCATCTTTACCGGCCTTTGATCAGGAACAAAAGGCAATTACTTCGAAAATCAATGCAACTGTCTTTTTAAAAACCTCAACATTTTAAAACGGTGATTTAACGATACTAAATCACTCTTCAAATTAGTTTTCAAGGATAAATCGCAAAAGCTTGCAGATAAATGACAGCAGCAAAGAAGCAGAAACGCGGCATTCTTTTACCACCGGCAGTGGGATATTCACTGAAAATCCTGGTGAATTTTTGCCGTGAAAATCAAATCTCTCCGAAGTACTACCTCCGATTACTTGCTATCTGGGTGATCAACCTAATCAACTGGCCATTCCGAACCTACGAACGACGGCTGATTAACCCGCGCTTTAACAACAAACCAGTTGAAAAGCCACCGGTTTTTATCATTGGGCACTGGCGAAGCGGTACAACGCACCTGCACAACCTCATGTGCCAGGATAAGAGGATGGGTTTTGTCACTACCTATCAAAGTGTATTCCCCGATACGATTTTAAACATCGTTGGACAGTTTATCTTCCATGGTTTTACAAAACTGCTGATACCCGGAACCCGAAAAGGCGACAATGTTACCCTGGATACCGAAAATCCTCAGGAAGAGGAATTTGCACTCGGTGATAAAACCCCCATTTGTTTTTATTACTTCTGGATGTTCCCAAAAAACATTCGAAAATACTATGAACGTTTTATCAGATTTCAAGGCGTTTCTGATGAGGAAACTGATTTGTGGAAAAGGGATTATACCCTTCTGATCAAAAAAGCACTGAGAAATAGCGGCAGGGAGCAGTTTCTCTCGAAAAATCCGCCAAATACCGCCCGCATTAAGATTTTGCTGGAAACGTTTCCGAATGCCAAATTCATTCATATCCACCGAAATCCGGTTGAAGTGTTTCTTTCTACACGGCATTTTTATGCCAAAATGCTTCCCCATCTTCAATTACACACTATTTCCCAACCGGAGATTGATAGCCATATTTTTGAGGTCTATAAAAAACTGATGTATGATTTTCTGAATCAAAAAGTGTTGATTCCGGAAGGAAATTTGGTGGAAATCGCATTCGACGACCTGGAGCATGACCCAATGGGCAATTTGAAAATGATTTACGAAAAACTCGATTTGCAGGGGTTTGAAGAAGCCTTGCCTTTTTTCCAAAATTATCAGCAAAGCATGGAGAGTTATGAAAAGAACAAGCATGCTATCAGCCGGGAATTATTGGAAAAAATTCAGCAGGAATGGGGATTTGCCATGAAAGTGTTCAATTATAACATTCCTGAAAAAATCGAAATCACACCATGACAAGACTGATCATTACTTTTATCCTGTTAGTTGGAATGTTTGCCGGAAGCCGTTTGTCTGGTCAGAGTGAAGATGGATGGGTTTTATCGAAAACAAAAGACGGGGTCGAAATTTTTACAAAGAAATCGCAAAACTCGGCTTTCAAATCGTTCAAGGCGCAGATGACTGCTCCCGGCACAGTTGAATCATTTGTTGCTGTACTGCAGGATATTGATGCGTTGCCCGAGTGGGGTTACAGCATCAAAGGCGCCCGGTTACTTGCCAGAACTGGCGATACCATCCAGGTTTATTGGGCTGAAGCCTCAGTTCCTTTCCCGTTTTCGAACCGCGATGGTATTTACCTGAACAAGTTCAGATGGAACAGAAAAGCCAGCCAATTGAAGGTGGATATTGATCTTTTGCCCGAATACCTTGAACCTTATGATAAACTTGTTCGGGTGAAAGGAAACGGCGAATGGCAGGTAAAAGTGCTTGGCGACGGTAATCTTGAACTGACATTCAGCATGGAGGTTGATCCCGGCGGCAGCATTCCTGCATGGCTGGTTAATACGTTTATTGAAGACACACCCTACGTAACCATGATCAGCATCAGGGAGATGATGAAGAAAGCCAGATATCAGGGGAAGAAATTTGATTTTATAAAGTGAGCATAACACCAGCGTAGCGTTTTACCTCACTGGCTTCGATTTATGGGTCTGTTTAATCATTCAACGCTTTTTCCTTTTCAATCATTTTCTCCAGGTCAATTTGATTTTGAGGTAAATTCCGCTTTGCTATTGCCCAAATCATTTCGTAGTCAATTCCAAAATATTCATGGGTTATTAAATTTCTGAGTCCATACATTTTTCTCCATGGAATTTCTGGATACTTTTCCTGAATATCAGCCGGGATATTCTTTGCTGCTTCTCCGATAATTTCAAAGTTCCTGATGGTTGCATCCACAACCATGTAAGTCCTTTTGAATTGATTGAAATCGAGATCGCTGAGATACTCTTCAATCCTTTTCATTGATTGAAGCATGTCTTCGAGGTACACAATAAATTCCCGCTTTATTGGACTCATACGTATTTTACACTGTTTAAAATTCTGTGTCTTAGTTGCTTCTTGAGGGCTTTTTCCGAAACCAAGTCCACCTTCAGCTCTAACTCGCTTTCAAGTAAATCCTGAAGATCAAAAAACTCCCAGCCAAGCGGTTTTTGGAAAGTAACCAAAATGTCAATGTCTGAATTCTCATGTTGTTCGTTTCGTGAAAATGAGCCAAAATAGCCGATTTTCTCAACATTAAATTTTTGCATCAATTCAGGCTTGAGCTCTTTTAATTTTTGTTCAATGTCGATGATTGTTTTCATTTTTCAAAATTAATAAACCATACAAATTAGAATTTCGCAATCTATTTCTCCACCATTTTCTCCACTGTAAATTCATCGTCCTTCAACCCCTGATCGAATTTCATTTCCTTCATCACGATGTTGGTGGATGAACCCTTTTTCAGGTCTTTCATCAACACTTCGCGGGCATACCAGTATTTGCCCTGTTTGGTATATTGATAGGTTGCCTCCTTGAAAAGATTTCCTTTGCCGTCGAAATATTCCATTTCTACCGGATAAAAATTGACTTTATCCATGATCAGAACAATTTTGGAATAATTGGATTTCTTGTTTCGTGGAACCAATTCCATCTTGAAGTACTTAGGATCATCTGATTTAATCAATGTTGGAGCATATTTATCGCTGTACGAACGGCTGTCCATATCCTCGTAGGAGAAATCAGTTCCGGTAAAAGCCTGGCTTTTAGAAAGCAGCGTAATCTTGACAGGTTCATCAAATGCCGGCATAAAAAGCCACATCACATCATCGGGCAGCGACAACGTGGAAACCCCTGCCTGCTTTTCAGGTTTGGTGTAACGGTAAAGTTTTCTGTCCTTCCCTTTCTGCTTCATCTGTGCTTCACGGATGTTTTCTTTGCCATTCTTGTCAGTAACTGTCATCTCCATGATGGCAACCCTGTCAGTGGGGGCCGACATCAGGTCATCCATTTTTTTAAGTAACTCATCGGCATTTTGGGCATTAACCTGATGAATGGATAAAAAGAAAACGATAAATACGACGGGGATTACTCGAAAATATCTCATAATAAATTGATTAAGGTGATCAAACTTTTTTATTTCTGTATGCTAAAATCAAAATTACCGGCAGTAGTGTGAGTGCACCGAGGCTTGAGCCGACCATGCTCAGTGCAATAAGGAAGCCAAAGTATTGCAGGGGAACCATATCAGAAAAAACGAGAATTAAAAAACCGGCTGATACGGAGACTACATTGATGATGATGGCTTTTCCGCTGATCATGATGGTTTCTTCGATGGCAACTCTTGCGTCACCGGTGATTTTCAGCGTATGGTTGAAATGGGAAATAATGTGAATGGAATAATCAATGCCGATGCCCAGGGCTACGCTTGCAACAAGCACTGTGGCAATATTGAGCGGGATGCCGGTGAGCCCCATTACACCAAATAAAACTGAGATGGCGGCGATGATCGGAATGGCTGAAAAAATGCCGCTCAGGAAGGAACGCAGTATGATTGCAACAAGAAGTATAACAAAAATGATAGCCAGGGTGATGCTCCCTACCTGGCTGTTGATCAGGCTTCGATCCATTGTAATGTCAACAAAGGGCATCCCCGTAATGCTGATCCGGCAATCATCCCGTGAATTTTGTCCGATGAATGTGTTCATGTATTCGGCAAAAACCTGCTTGGATTTGTTATCTGGTGATTTGAACTTGGAAATGATAATGCCCTCAGTAAGATCTTCATTAACAAATCGCTGCAAGACTTCATTTCCATCAAGCAAAAACCAAAGTTGCTCAATTTTCTCCTGATCGTCGGGGATTTCACGTTCGCCCGAAATCGCCTCATTTAATTGTAAAATCAGATCGGCCAGCGATTGGGTAGTGTAGATATCAGGGCTTTGCTCCATGTAATCGCCGGTTTCGTACATTGTTTTCAACACTTCAGGATCTTGCATGTCGCCCTCAAAAAGGACAAAAACCGGTTTTGTTCCGCCAAATTTCTCCACCATGATGCGCTCGGCTTCACGGGTGGGATTTCCTTTTTTGAAGTAATCCTGGATATCCACACTTCGCTTGATAAAAAATATGCCGATGATACTCACAACAATCAGCACACTCCAGGTGGTCAGCACATATTTCGGATGCTTGAGCAAAACCGATTTTATGGGTGAAAGGAAATTATCCGACAGGAATGATTTCCTGACTATTTTATTCAGGTTTTCCTTGTCCCTCTTTTTTGAGATGGTAACATCAAGCAGGGCCGGAACGAAAAAGACAGAAAGCAGGCAGGCAAAGAAAGTTCCCAATGCAGTGAAAATACCAAAGTCAACAATCATTTCGAGGTATGCGCCGAAAATAAAAGAGATAAAACCCACAATTGTAGTGGCCGCGGCCAGCAATACCGGGATCATCACGTATTCGAGCGCTTTGCGGATAGCGGTGTCGCGGTCGGTGATCCGGAGCTGGTTGATCCTGTTGAGCACGTGAATGGTGTAAGCACTTCCCACAGCCAGCAGAATAATGGGGATGTTGTTGGAAATCATGGACATTTTGTAATTCAACAGTCCCATAATTCCCATGCTCCAGACAATGGCAATCACTGCAGTCATCAGTGGCATGACCACTCCTTCAACCGATCTGAAACTGAGCAACAGAATAACAGCAATCAGGATAAAAGCAATGGGCAGCAGCCGGATTAAATCTCCCCTCATCAGGTCGGAAATGTAGCTGACTAACATTGGAGACCCGATGTAATAGAGTTTTTCGGGGATATGGAGCGCCTGCGTTTTTTCGATTACAGTGCTTGCTACAGTTCGGACATCAGCTTCCGGGCTAAGGGTAAAAATAATCAAAGTAGCTGTGCCATCCTCAGAAACTATTGAGCCCCGGTACATTTCATTTCCCCATACATTGGCCTTTAGTAATTCAAAATCTTCCTCTGTTTCGGGCAATTCATACTCGTCCACCAACCGCCCGATTTCAAAACCATGGTCCTGACTTTTTATGTTGATGATATTGGTAAGGCTGGTGACCGATGTTATCCCCCCAATTTCCCCGACTGATTCGGTTATCGCTTTTACATGCTCCAACACAGAAGTTTGGTAAACATCATCGGTTTCAAGAATGATGATTCCCATGTTATTTCCACCAAAATTATCACCGATCCTTTTTAGCAAAGCTGCATCGGGATCGTTATCCGGAAGCGATCTCAGGATATCCGCGTCAATCCTCAGGTTGGTCACCTGGTAGCCGGCAACTGCGGTTGCCATGAGTACAATAGTGATGATTAACCATCTAAATGCCAGTATTTTTTCAGTAAATTTTTTCAAAAGGAAGTATTATTTGGTTTTACATTTTTGCAAAAGTAACAATTGAAACACTTTTAGCGTCAAAAACGACAATCACTGATTTGATTGTATGTGAAAATTTTTACTTTTGCCCTTTCTCAGGGATTGGGATATGATCTAAATTATCGCTGAGTTGCATATTTTAAATACAATTTAAACTAAACATAGCCAAATTATGAAACATTTAATACTCATTACCTTAGTATTTTTAATCACATCATTTTGCCTTTTTGCCCAACAGCCGCAGAATCCCGGATTTGAAGAATGGGAAGATGCAGGAACGGTAATTGAAGAGCCGGTTAACTGGAGTTCAATCAAAACCTCGGATGCCGGCGATTATATCAACAATCTTGCACCTGTAGTTTGGGGCAAAAGCACCGATGCCCGCAGCGGCAATTTTTCGGTGGAACTTACCAATATCCAGTCTATTGTTCTGGCTACAGGAATAGTTACCAACGGCAGGATTCATGCCGATCTCAACCCTGATAAAGCCAATGCGCACACTGTAGCTGAGGATGAAAAATGGCACACAGCATTTATCAATCGCCCTGACAGCATTGTTGTCTGGGCAAAATATTTTCCACAGGGAATTGACACGGCACAGGTTAAGGTCATTTTGCATGTCAGTGAAGGCTCATTACCCGCAACCCCCGAAAATGAAGGAAACTGGATAGGTTCAGCACAAATCAACATTTATGGACAAGTGAACGAATGGACCCGCTTTTCGTTACCAATTACCTATTTCTCGACCGTTAATCCTGAGTACCTGCTTCTCGTTCTGACTTCCGGCGCCGGAGTTAACGGAGTGGCCAACAGCAAAGTGCGTTACGACGACCTTGAATTTATCTACATAGAAGGCGCCGGTACCGGTGACCTGAATTCCCTCTCTGAAAATTTGATCTATGTTTCCGGAAATCAGTTGCAACTTGAAAGACTTCCAGCCAGCAAACTGGATAATGCCAGTATTGAAATTATTGACCTGCGGGGAAGCGTAGTTTACACTAAATCAATTGTTAGTGATCAGATTCATATCGGGCAATTGAATTTGACGCCGGCGCTCTATGTGGTAAGAATTTCAGGACATGAAATCAATTATTCTCAAAAACTCTTTCTCCGTTGATCAAAATGAAAGATGCTGGTAACTGAAATTTGTCAAAATGACGAAATAAAAGTTTTATTAAAAGCAGCAAAACACAACAATTTGAGAAATCTGATAAAACTTGCTTCTTTTCTATACTTTTTCTTACTATCAGGACTTGCATTTTCGCAGGGGACCGGATTTTTTGTTGGACAGGTCTTTAATCAGGAGGACAGACAACCACTTATCGGGGCAAGTATTAAGGTGCAAAAAAATCCCACCCTGGGCGCTGCTACCGATGTGGATGGACGTTTTAAATTGGAATTGACCCCTGGCATATACACCTTTGTTGTTTCATACACCGGCATGAGTTCTGATACGCTTGCCGAGACCATTATAGCCGGACAAACCATCGAAAGAAATATCACACTTAAACTGTTTACATCAAAGCTCGAAGGCATTGAAGTTAAGGTAGGCAGGTTTGAGCAAAATTTGGAAAAATTGACCGTTTCGATGGATGTAATACAGATTGAGCAAATCGAAAAACGCAACCTCACAAAAATTGAAGCCATTCTCGACAATACGCCGGGGCTCAATATCCTGGATGGTGAGCCACAGATAAGAGGAGGCAGCGGATTCACTTTTGGCGTGGGGAGCAAGGTGGGAGTTTTTATTGACGATATGCCCATATTATCGGGAGATGCCAACCGGCCTTACTGGGATATTGTTCCGATCGAAAACATCAAACAAATTGAAGTAGTCAAAGGGGCTTCTTCCGTGCTGTCAGGGGCGTCGTCGCTAAGCGGCGCCATATACATCCGCACGGCCTATCCCGGCATCGAACCATTGACCAAAGTGAAGGTTTACAGCGGATTTTACAGCAATCCGAAATACAGTTATATGAAATGGTGGGACCAGTTTCCGGGTATCGGTGGCGCCAGCTACATGCATTCGAGAATAATTAAAAATACCGATATAGTGATTGGTGCTAGGGTAAAATTTGACCACGGCTATGAGGGACCACCGGTAACACTACCCATGGTTGTTGATACCATCACCGATTTCAGCGAATCGCAAATGACTGAGCGAAACCTCGGGCTGAATTTTAATATCCGCCACCGCAGCCAGAAATACCCCGGGCTGAATTATGGTGTGAATGGCAACATTAATTACGACAAAACCAAGATGATGCTTGCCTGGCTCGACGATTCCGCCGGATTCTACAGGGCTTATCCGGGCGCAGTCATTCTCCAGGATCATTTCCAGTATTACCTCGATCCCTTTGTAAATTATTTTTCCAAAATGGGATTCAAGCACAGTTTCAAAGCAAGGTGGATGTATAACGACAACCAGATGACCAACAACCAGTCGGTGCGTAATAAAGTAATTTTTACCGATTACAATTACCGGCGGGATTATCCCAATCTGAATGGGTTCCAGTTTATCGGAGGTTTCTCAACGCAATACACCATGACCAATGCAAAAATGTACAATGCCTCCGGAACCGACGACAACACCCTTTTCAACCTGTCGGGATATACTGAAATTCAGCATGAAATCCTGGAAACCATCAATTTCTCTGCAGGCCTCAGGTTTGAGTACAACGCACTCAACGGCGAGGGTGGTGATGTGAAAACAATATTCAGGGCGGGCGCTTCTTTGAAGATGATGCAGGAAACCTATCTCAGGATGTCTATTGGACAGGGCTACCGTTACCCGACCATTGCCGAACGCTTTGTAAAAATTAACCTCGGAACTTTCGGCGTTTACGATAACCAGGATCTTGTTCCGGAAACAAGCCTAAATGCTGAAATCGGAGTCAGACGCGGGTTTAAATTTGCCAACTACCTGGGCTACCTGGATGTTGCCATTTTTCAACAAGATTACAAAAACACCATTGAGTACCTTTTTGGTTTCTGGGATTCAACCTACACTTTTTCCATTGCCGGCTTCAAATTTTTAAATACCGGAAAATCAAGAATTGTTGGCATTGACGCATCCATTGTCGGAAAAGCCCAACTCCATAGCAGCCTGCTGATGAATACTGTTTTTGGATACAATTACATCATGCCCAAGTCGCTTGAACCCGATCTGGTGTTTGCCAACGATTATAATCCGACGGGGAAAACTGATTTCACCTACAGAAACACTAGCGTTAATCCCGAAAGGGAAATTTTAAAGTACCGGTTTTTACACACTTTCAAAGCAGACATCGAATTTGAGTACAGGAAATTTTCGCCCGGCGTAAGCCTGAAATATTTCAGCAAAATCGAAAACCTCGACAAGGCCATCGCCGATTTTGAGCGTGCGACCGTTGCGGCTGGAGGTTCTGTGCAACCGGTGAAGTACATGAACTATTACAACAACCACAACAACGGCAACCTGGTGATTGACCTGCGAATTGGATACACATTCAACGATCGTCACAAATTATCCCTTACATCAACCAACCTTACCAACCGATGGTACTCCCTCCGTCCGTTAAAGGCCGAGGCCATGCGAAGCATTCTGCTGCAATATTCGCTGACGATTTAGAGTAAAAACGGTATCACCGCCTTCCGTTCCTTCGGGTATTCGGGGAAAGTATTTTTATACCAGCGATGATGGTCAATGGCACGCGGTAATAAGTTGACCATTGACCAGAGGAAAAAGGAAAACGAAGGCAGACACCAGGTTAGCAGCGCAAATCCACCCCACTCTATTATTTCACCAAAAAAATTTGGACATGAAATATAGCGGAATAACCAGCCAAAAGGAATCTTGTAGGCACTCCCGCTGTTTTTTCTCAGCCGGATTAGCAGTTGATCGTGGTACTGATTGATGATGAAACCGGTGATGAACAAAATCACTCCGGCAACAAACCGGGGATTGTAAAGCCATGATTCAGGATATGGAAGAGCCAGGTAACCAAGCCAGTAGCCGTTTATAAATCCGTTAACAATGTTGAAGAAAAAAGCCATCGCCACTATCCCAAGCGGCATTTTTTTGTTCCTTGTTCTGATTCTTAGTGGAAAAATCAGTGTCCGGTTCACGTAATGGATTATCCATAAAACCGATGCAATGAAAATGATGGTTTGAGTAAAATTTTTACCCGTGAGCACGAAAAATGAAAAAATCACCAGCGCCGGCAGTTCCATAATGAACCATCCCAAACGGTTGCTGATCATCGGCCCCCAACTTGATTTTGTGTGGCGACCATAAGGTGCGGTGACTTTGATGAGAACAGGCAAAATCAGGATGGCCATGGCTATCCAGGCAATGACAATGATGTCGAAAAGTTCCTTTGAAATCATGGGGCTAAACTACTTGATTTTCTTTGTACCAGGTAAAAGTATCTTTGAGAGTTTCATCCATCGGGCGGGGAGCATAGCCGAGTTCTTTAGTGGCTTTCAAATACGAAATATTTTTGCTGGCCGATTTCAGGATTTCAAGCGATTCGGCGGTATAAAGCGGGTGGCTGCCCGAAAGTTTTGCCCAGGATTGAATAAATGGAATTCCAACCCTGGCAACCCATGTCGGTGCTTTAAACGTTGGTGTTTTACGATTGAATAGCTCCCCGATCTGTATCGAAAGATCTTTTAAACTCAGCCAATGCCCACCCAGTACATAGCGTTCGCCACTACGACCGAAAGTAGCCGCTTTGATTGAAGCATCAGCCACATCCCGCACATCCACAAAATTGTAGCCTCCCGGAACCAGCATCGGCAATTGATTTTTATATATTTTGATCAAAGCCTGCCCCAGATAAGATGGCTTATAGTCATAAGGCCCGACAATGGCTGTAGGATTTAAGATCACTGCATCCAAACCCTCTGCCGAAGCAACAATCACCAATTTTTCGGCTTCCGCTTTTGACTGTTCATACACGATCTTAGATCCGGAAATAAGAGGATTGCTTTCATCAAGCTTTTCCTCAGTGCCAAAAGATTTGAGCGTGTGAATGGTGCTGAAGTGAACCAACTTTTTAACCCTGGCTTCTTTACAAGCCTTAATCACATTCGCTGTTCCCTCTACATTTATTTTGAAAACAGCATTCGTCTCCTTTTGATCAATAGTGATTTTTGCAGCCAAATGAAAAACCACCTCCACACCCCCGAACAATTGTAAAAGACTTTGATGGTCAAACAAATCCCCCCTGATGATCTCAACGTTCAACTCCGGCAGCCTGCCGAAATTGTTGTGCACCAACACCCTGACTTCATGCCCCTGCATGGTCAGTTGCCTGCACAGGTTTATACCCACGTGTCCGCTGGCGCCGGTTGCCGCTACTTTCATTTTATGGATTTGAATGAGGCAAAAGTAACTGTTTGGGTAAAATCATCGATAAGTAAAATGCACGTTGCAAACATCACATATATTTTGGTTTCAAAGCCTGTTTTTACGAGTGCATCAAAATAGTGCGCTTTACTGCTCTATTATATGTTATTACCTGAAATTGCGGTGTTTTAATGAAAAAAAAGTGCCTTAAGATGCACTTTGGGGATTCTTTGCTATCAAAATCAGCAATGGTCGAGAAAATGATTGCCGCATCTTTCCTGAACGAATCTACCAAAAGAATTTACCTGCAGGCCTGGCAGGGACGAATAAAGCAACTGCTGAAAAGTTAAGTATAGGTGAGTGCTTAGGAGAAGACCATTACACGAACCCAATCCCAAAAATTATTTCCGTATTTTACCCTTTGATCCTGAAATAGAGTAATTTTGTTTTGCTAAAAATTAAATTCATCGTTAAAATTGACTGGCCATGAAAACAAAATTACTCCTCATTAGTAAAATAGTATTGATCTTCATAGTACTTGTCCTTGCAAATCCAGAAGTTACATTTTCACAATCCGACACCACGCGTATGAACACGGTGCGTCTCAATGTCACAAACCCGCTCATTTTTGGGGATAAAGCCATTGTAGTCGGTTACGAGCGAATATTGAAAAATAACCAGTCATTTTCGGTGAACATCGGCAGAACTTCTTATCCGAAAATGATCAGTATTAACACCGACTCCATCGGAATTGATTTGAAAAGTTCCTACAAGGACATAGGATTGAATTTGTCGGCAGATTACCGTTTCTATTTGAAAAAAGAGAACAAACACGCACCACCGCGGGGTATATACATTGGTCCTTACTATTCCTATAATCATTTCAACAGAACCAACAACTGGACGCTCAATACAGAAAACTTTCAGGGAAACCTTGAAACCGAATTGTTGATGAACATCCATACCATTGGTTTTGAGCTCGGTTACCAGTTTGTTTTCTGGGACAGAATGTCCCTGGACATGATTTTAATTGGGCCGGGTTATGGTTTTTACAATTTTAAAGTGAATATCCAAACTGATTTATCCGCTGATGACGAAAGCAAACTCTATGAAGTGATCAGTGACTATCTTAACGAAAAAATACCTGGATTTAGCCAGGTGATTGATGGCGACGGCTTTAGAAAAAGCGGATCAGAAAAGACCAGCACACTTGGTTATCGCTATATGGTGATGATTGGATACCGGTTTTAGAAACCTGGTTTTTACTCATGATTCCTACCCGGTTGCTGCACCCTTAAACACGCCAATCTCAGTTCTGCAAGGAAGAATGGTTTATACTGCCCGAACAATTTTGCAATCAATATTTTTTGGTAATGGACAAGTACAGGTAAAATACCTTTGTTTGCCAAAATTTACGAATTTTGGAAAATCATTTCTTCAACGCATAGATGGGTGAAACTATAAAGAAATATTTATTGGTACGGGTAATTAAGGTGTTTGCCTGGGGAATAGGTTCATTGGCAGCCCTTTTCATTATCCTGATCATACTAATAAACATCCCTTCCATTCAAACTTTCATTACCGGTAAAATCAGTAATTCGCTCAGCAAAAAAATCGGCACTGAGATCAGTGTTGGCAGGGTAAAAATTGCTTTTCCAAAGACTGTACTTATCAACGAAATTTTCGTCACCGGCCAGCAATCAGATACCTTGCTCTATGTCGAGGAAATCCGCATTAATGTTGATCTATTAAAAATCATAAGGCAGGAAATCAATGTCAATAACCTGCGCATCGCAGGACTGGTAAGTCATATCCGACGGGATGGCGTTGAAAATAAATTCAATTTCCAGTTTATCCTCGACGCATTTACCCCAACCGACACTATACCTTCGCCTGGAAATGAGGAACGCGCTCCCTGGTTGATCAACGTCAGGAAAATCGAATTGGAGAATATTTACGCCGGATATTATGATGAGGTGGTTGGAATAAATGCCACATTGAATCTTGGCCAACTGTTACTTCTTGTTAAAACCCTTGACCTGACGACCATGGATTTTGAGGCACAGAAGCTTGACCTTTTAAATACAGTTGGATTTGTGGAGATGTGGGATGTGCAAAAGCCATTGGATAAAGAAACGGTTTCAGATGAATCAAAACCAGACTCTTTGCCGATCGTCGGGCTTGAGTTGCTCAATCTGGAGAATGTCCATCTGAGGTACGTCAACAAAGATGAACAGCAGGATTTTTCAGCCGCCGTTGGCAACCTGACGTTCACATCCAAAAGTGTTGACCTAAACAGGCAGGAACTGGATTTGGGTGAATTAATCCTCCAAAATTCTTCCTTTGAGGCTCAACTGGCTTCTACGCCAGAAAATGAAAATGCGGTCAGTATTGATCATCCTGTTCAAAGTTCCATTTTTCCCGACTGGATGATTACAATGGACAAGATCGAAATTGAGCAGGTTGATTTGAAATATGATGATGTCTCGGCGCCAAAAGTTTCTGCAGGATTAGATTACGGGCACCTGTCAGTGGAAGGCTTAATGCTGAAAACCGGCAACCTGAGAGTTTCACCTGAAGGGTTGCAGGCCGATATTCAAACCATCAGTTTTAAGGAACAAAGCGGGCTGGATCTTCATCAATTAACAGCTCAGATTGAGTTGAGCAACCAGATTGCTGAGTTGAACAACTTTGAAATTGAAACCTCAAAAAGCAACATTTCCGGTGATATCCGGCTTGGCTTTGCGTCGTTTAAAGATTTGCAAAACGAGATTGGGAAAACAGCTATTTCCCTCCTTCTCAATAAACTATCAGTCAATACTGAAGACGTTTTTCTTTTCGCTCCCGACCTTGCTGCTGACAGCCTTTTGGGGAAATTTCAAAACCAGACGATCACAGTGGCTGCTAAAGTTGAAGGCAAAGTGAATAATCTGAAAATTGAAAGTTTGGATTTTCGTGGGCTAAAATCTACACAATTAAGAGCAAATGGCCGCATTACAGGGCTTCCGGATGTGTCAAATCTTGGTTTCAACCTCACGATCGAATCACTTGTTACAAAGCCGGCTGATCTGTTCTTGTTTATTGATACCGCAGTGTTCACCGGAATTACCCTCCCGGAATCCCTTAAAATAAAAGGTGCAGCGATTGGAAAGATGAACGACTTCGACGCCGAAGTTTATGTCAATACTGATTTTGGTAAGGTTTCAGCCGGCGCTTTTTATCAAAAAATCAACAAGACAGCGCGGGATACTTTTAACGTAACCTTTGAGATCAATGATTTCAAAGCCGGGTTGCTGCTCGCCGATACGACTTTTGGAATCCTTAACTTGTCCGGCAGCGTCGCCGGAACCGGGGCTGCAAGTGATTCCATTGCCGCAGTTGCCGGACTGGCAATCCTCAAAGCCGGATTCAACAACTACATTTACCAAAATATTAATACCAATGCCAGAGCAAATGGCAAAATGTTATGGCTCGACATGCAATCCGAAGACCCGAACCTTTTGTTTGATCTCAACCTTGAAGCGGATATGACCAGCGAAATGCAAACTTACTCCGCACAGATTAACCTGGATACGCTCAATCTTTCAGCATTGAATTTTGTGAATGGCAAAAATATAATCTCCACCACAATTTTGGCCAGAGCAAACTATGCTTCCATGGAGAATTTTGATGCAGCCATCTCAGCAACCAGCACAAAACTTGTCGCGGAAAAAATGGTTTTGCCACTGAATTTGCTTGAGATAGAAGCAATGGTTTTCAATGACAGCATCAGGGCGGCATTGAAATCAGACATCGTTGATGCGTCCCTGACTGGAAATTTCAAAATTGATGAACTACAAGGCGTTATAGGCGCTGCGATGAAGCAGTATTTTGGCATTACCGATTCTGTTGGCGTTTCGCCGGAAACCAATATTGCATTTTCCATTGATACCCATTTTCCTGAAAGTTTAAAGAATCAAATTGGCGAAACGTTTAATCTGTCGGACATCAAAAATATGAACGGCTCCTACACAGGTAAAAATAATGAGCTTTCCGTTGAGATGCGGTTGGATAACCTGGTTTACGGGAGTATTATCATGGATACGCTGACGATGGAAGTTAACGGAAAAAATGATAGCCTGGCATTTTCTCTTGAGCTCAGAAAAATCAGCTATGACTCTTTGAGTCTCCAAAATTTTATTATTCATGAGTCAGTCAGCAAAGGGAAAATCTTATCCGAAATAAAAATTCTGGACAGTCAGGGAAATCCCAGGTATCTGTTTTTAAATGATATTAAAGTATCCGACAGCGCCACAGAAATTAGCTTTGTCCGGGATGGGCTGATCCTTGATGGGCAGACCTGGTCAGTAGAGGAAGACAACTATCTGAGGATTCAACCCGGGGGAATCGAATCGCATCAGTTCTTTTTCACAAATCAGGATAAATCAGTTGTTTTCATTTCCGAAGATCGCCAACAAAAGTTTGAGTTTAACGCATTCAGCCTGGAGAACCTGTTGAACATTGTTGATTTTGCCGGCTTTGATGAACCGGTCAAAGGAAAGCTTGGCGGGGAGATCACTTTTGGCGAAAGCGACGGTCAATATCTATATGACATTGACCTGGCAATTGACAGCCTCTTCCTGCTCAACCAACTTGCCGGTAACTATGCAATCAAGGCAAAAGCCGACAGTACCAACCTTGAATTAGATCTTCAATTAAAAAATCTGAAGAACGAGCTCAGCCTCACCGGCAACATTTTAAACTGGAACAAAACTCCGGAACCTGATCTTGAGTTGCTGATCGGGTTTACCGATCTTTATCTTATGGAAGCCTATACAATGGGCGCGGCATCCGATATGAGCGGCAAAGTGACAGGAGAGATTTCGATTACCGGAACCATTTTAAAACCTGTGATTGCAGGGGTTATCGGGTTTGAAGAAGCAGTGGCAACCATCAACAGCCTGAATTTTCAAACCCGTCTTCGCAACGAAAAATTGACTTTTGACAAAAGAGGATTACATTTCGATCAATTTGTGATCGAAGATGACCAACAGCAGAAACTCTCCATCAATGGCAGTCTATTGACCGAAAACTACAACGATTTTGTTTTTGACCTTCAAATTGCTTCTGACAATTTCAAGCCCATCAGCAGCAGTGCCACTGACAATAAAACTTTCTACGGGAACCTTTTCATTACCACCGACCTGAAACTGCAAGGAACCCCTGAAAGCCCTATTGTGGATGCCAATGTAAAACTTAACAAAGGGACAAATCTCACTTATGTGATGGAAGGTAGCGAATTGAAGCTGGTCACTCCCGAAGGTATTGTGGAGTTTGTTGATCACTCTTTGCAAAGTGATTCCACCGTGATTGCCACTACCGGCGATTACATCACCGATTCGATCATATCCCGGATTTCAGGGATTGACCTTACAGCAAACCTGCAGATTGACCCGGATGCCACTTTTACAGTCATTATTGATCCCCGGTCGGGCGATTACCTTACCATTAGCGGCTCAGCTGTCCTGAGCATTGCTGCCGATCGTTCAGGTAATCAAACGATCACAGGCATTTACGAAGTCAGGTCCGGTGTATACCAGCTTTCATTTTATGGACTGGTAAAAAAGAGCTTTACCTTTCAGCAGGGAAGCAATATTTCCTGGTCGGGAAAGCCGATGGATGCCAGTCTTAACATTACTGCCGGATACGAAGTCACAACAAATTCAGTAGCATTGGTTGCCAATGAGTCTTCTTCAATGACGGAATCGGAGCAAAATATGTACAAACAGCGCCTTCCTTACTCCGTTTTGCTGAATATCAACGGTTTCATTGCTCAGCCCGAAATCAGCTTCAACATTACCCTCCCTGACAAATACATGGTCAATTACCCGCAGGTGGCCAGTAAATTGTCACAATTAAACACACCGGAAATGGAATCGGAGCGGAACAAACAGGTTTTTGCACTACTGGTCACCGGCAGTTTCATTGCCGACAATCCCTTTGCTTCGACAGGCAGTTCAACAGCAAACATTGCCACAACGGCAGCCCGCAACAGTGTGAATGGTATTCTGGCCGATCAGATGAATAAAATCTCGAGCAAATATGTTAAAAATGTTGACCTGAACTTTGGGTTGAATTCTTATGAAGACTATTCGGGAAGTTCAAGTGAAGTCCGAACTGAGCTTGAAGTACAGGTGTCGAAAAAGCTGATGAACGACAGGCTGACGGTGGAAGCCCAGGGTTCTTTTGATGTGGAAGGCTCAAATAACAACACCAACCAGTCGTCGCAGGAAATGTGGGGAGAGTTTGCAGTAACCTATTCTATTGATCCTGAAGGAAAGTACAAACTGCGCGTTTACAGAGAAAATGCATACGATATTTTTGATGGAGAGGTGGCATACAGCGGTATCGCCTTCATTTTTGAAAGAGAATTCCAATCCATCCTGAAAAAAGGAAAAAAGCAAAATGACAGCATCCAAAATATCGCTGCGCCAACCATTGAAGGAATAAAAAGTGAGCCCCAAAACAAATGAAGAAAGCAGTAAAACATAGTTGTTTTTGGTTGCTCCTGCTGATCATCTCGGGCTGCACCGGCCTGAGAAAAATCGCAGATGAAGAATACCTTTACACGGGTTCCAAAATCAGGTTTGAATCGGCAGATGGTAAAATTCACAACCAGGGTACAGTTGAAGACGAACTTACCGGCCTGATTGAGTTGGAAACAAATACCAAAATATTATGGATGCGCCCTTTCCTCAGTTTACACAATACGATAAAAGAGCCAAAAAAGGAAAAAGGATTTTGGTATTGGCTGAAATACAAACTTGGTGAAAAACCTTCATTAATCAAAGACCTTGCCCCTGAAAACATTGATGCTGCAATGGCAAACCGTTTGCAGAACCGCGGCTTTTTTGACGCTACTGTCAGTCATGCAATTAACCTAAAACGAAAGACAGCAACTGCAACTTTTACTGCCTTTACAGGCAAACCTTACACCTTAAAATCAATATCCTATCCTGATGGCGATAAAAGCATTCAAAAAGAAATTCACGACATGCATCAGGAGTCATTATTAAAGCCTGAAGCACAGTATCATTTGCGTGTTTTTCAGGATGAACGCGACCGGATTGATGCGCTGTTAAAAAACAAGGGATATTTTTATTTTAGTCCTGATTATCTCTTATTTAAAGCTGATACCGCAGTTGGGGAGCGGCAGATTGATGTGGAGATAAATCTTAAACCAACTATTCTGGAAGAAGCTTTTGTTCCTTACAGGATTAACAATGTTTACATTTCGGACGATTATTCATTGCAGGATTACAATCCTGACACTTCACGCGTCGGGAATTATTTCTATATTTCCAACCAAAACCTGTTCAGACCAAAAATCATTCTTGACGCAGTTTTTTTTGAGAAAGACAGCCTCTACACCCGCACCAATCATCACAACACCCTGCGTTACATGATGGGTCTGGGAGTTTATAAATTCACCAACGCCCACTTTTCGAAGGTTGATACAACCACCGGGCAAATGGATGTGAACCTCTTTTTAACCCCGGTGAGCAAAATTTCATTAAGCGCCGAGATGAGTCTTGCCACAAAAACAAACAACTTTGCCGGTCCGGGACTAAACCTGATCGTAAAAAACCGAAATCTTTTCAGGGGCGCCGAGCTGCTGACTGTTACGCTTGGAGGCAGGTTCGAATGGCAAACAGGTGGCGATACCAAAGGACAGGTTAATTATGAAGTAAATCTCGATGCTTCGCTGGAGATGCCACGAATTGTTCCGGCAAACATTGTAAAAAAGACTTCAAAACAATTTGTTCCCAAATCCATTTTGACCCTTGGAGGAGGGATTTACGACAGGGTTGACCTGTATAGATTGAATTCCTTTTATGCCTCGTGGGGCTATTCCTGGAAGCCGAGCGAAAGGGTAAATCATTTATACCGGCCGGTGGATGTCAGTTTTACTCAACTTGCCGAAAGCTCTCCTGAATTTGAAGAGTACCTTAACGAAAATCCAAACATCCGTAAAAGCTTTGACGAGCAATTCATCATCGGAACCTCTTACACCTATATTTTGAGCAACATGCACAAAAGATACAAGAAGGGGAATTTCTACCTTAGTGAATCCATTGATCTGGCCGGAAATCTGGTAAGTTTGATTTTCAGAGCAGCTGGCGGAGAAAAAACAAACCCTGAAAACCCAAATGAGTTGCTGGATGTAGCTTATTCCCAATTTGTAAGATTGCGACAGGAGTTCAGGTATTTTCATAAAACCGGAAAAAACAGCCAGTTGGGCTGGCGTCTCATCACTTCGGCGGCAATCCCTTATATGAACTCTTCAACAGTACCTTATATCAAGCAGTTTTATGTTGGCGGCACTAATAGTGTAAGGGCTTTCAGGGCAAGAACAGTGGGGCCGGGAACCTACCAGACTCCCGAAGATCAATCAGATTTATATGTTGATCAAACCGGAGATATCAAGTTGGAAACCTCTCTCGAATATCGTTTCCCGATTTACAGTTATTTCAAAGGCGCTTTGTTTGCCGATGCCGGAAACATCTGGTTGATCAATGACGATGAACAGCGTCCGGGGGGGAAGTTTGATCTCAATACTTTTTATCGAGAACTGTCCATTGGCACGGGTTTAGGGCTAAGGATTGATTTTGATTTCTTTGTAATCCGTTTCGATCTTGCACTCCCTTTGCGCAGTCCCGATTTGCCTGAAGGTGAACGGTGGCTCATCAGCAAAGCTCAGTTCGGCAATGGATCCTGGCGACGGGAGAACCTGATTCTGAATATTGCCATTGGGTATCCGTTCTGATTCAAGTTGAATAAATTCGCTTTACCCCTTCTTCAGTGTAAATGCAAACGTTGTACCCACCCCCGGACGGCTTCTGACATTTATGGTCTGATCGTGCGCTTCGATGATGTGCTTTACGATAGCCAACCCAAGGCCGGTACCTGATTTTTCGCGGGATCGGGCACTCTCAGTCCTGTAAAACCGTTCAAAAATCCGGGGGAGTTCTTTTTCCGAAATACCTGGTCCGTCATCGGTGATCTCAATCAGAATATTCTCATCCATATCGAAAAAGCTCACCTTTGTTCTGCCTTGCTTTGGATTCCCATATTTGATGGAATTGTCAATCAGGTTTACAAGCACCTGCCTGATCCATTTTACATCAGCCGATACATTGATAGGCCGGTCGTACCTGCTGCCAAAACTAAGTTCCTTTTTACGCTTACGTGCTTTGATTTCGAGCGATTCAAATACTTCCCTCACCAATTCTATAATATCAAATGGTTTTAAAGTCATCTGGACTTGATACGTTTCAAGTTTTGAAACAGTTTCAAGATCTTCGACAATAGCGATGATCCTGTTGATGCTTTTTTCGGTCCTCAACAGGTATTCGCGGTTGATCGTATCGTCTTCAAGTCCGCCATCAAGCAATGTAAGTACATAGCCTTGTATATTGAAGATAGGATTTTTCAGTTCATGATAAACGTTTCCGATAAACTCACGACGATAAGCCTCGGCCTTTCTGAGTTGGTCGATCTCTGATTTTTGTTTTTCCCCCCACTCCAGAACTTCCTGATTTACCTGCTCGATGGTGTTTTGCTGATATTCGCGTGGCTCCACCTTACTTCCTTTTTGTCGCTTCAGATTATAAATTGTTTTGTAAATGAGCTTAATCTTTTGATAAATGAACTTCTCAAGGGTATATCTAAACGTGATAAACACCAGCAAAAGCAATAAAAAGTCGAGAATTAAAAGAGGCAGCAGCTCAAACTCAAAAAAGAAGTTGGTTACAAGAAAATAGGCGATCGAGAAAATAGCGACAATCAGCAGTGCATTATTTAAGGAGAGCCTTACCGGATCGGTATTTTTCATCAGGATTCAAATTTATAACCAACGCCTTTAACTGTTGTGATTACATCGAGGCCAAGCTTTTCTCTAATTTTCCGAATATGCACATCAATGGTCCTATCGCCAACAATCACATCGTTTCCCCAAACATTGGTAAATATTTCCTCGCGGGTGAAAACCTTATCGGGTCTGGAGGCAAGCAGCAACAACAACTCAAATTCCTTTTTGGGAAGGGTGATCAGTTTTTCATCCCGCCTGATGAGATACCTCTCCCTGTCAATCACAAAATCTTTCAGCCTTATCTCGTTCGACTCACTTTCGGTTTGCTTGTATCGGCGCAGCAGTGCTTTTATCCTGCTAACCAATACCTTTGGTTTCACCGGTTTTGTGATGTAATCGTCAGCGCCGGCATCTAATCCGGCAATCTGACTGTAATCTTCACCCCTTGCTGTAAGAAAGATGATGATCGAATTTTTAAGTTCGGGAATTAGTTTCATTTCGGAACAGGTCTCAATTCCATCCATCTCTGGCATCATCATGTCGAGAATGATGAGATGCGGAGACTCCTGTCTGGCAATCTTAATTGCATTCGCACCATTACGGGCAGTTAAAACCTGGTACCCTTCCTTTTTCAGATTATAGCTCAAAAACTCAAGAATATCCTTTTCATCATCTACGAGGAGAATCTTGTAACTTTCTTGTTGTATCATAGTATTTATGGATTGATTAACAATGGATAGCCACTAGTGAATGTTAAAGGCAATCAGCTATTCGATGTCGGTTGTAAAATTAGTATTATTTTTACTTTTTCAAACTTTAACAGGAGAAAGATGCAATTAAGATACTTATTAATTAAGGTGTTATTCCTTATTACACCTTTTTTTGTTTTATCTCAGGAATTTAACGGTGGATTGATTGGAGGGATATCAGCAACAGAAATCTCCGGCGACAGGCTTGAAGGGCCAAATAAAGCAGGGATGTATGCCGGTGGTTTTGTAAACAGGTATTTCACCGAAAGATCTTCAGCACAAATGGAATTGAATTTTGTTCAAAAAGGCAGCCGGATGAATCCAGACTCTACCAATGGTTACAGTTCCTATTTATTAAGGATCAATTATGTTGAACTGTTTTTACATTACAAATGGGATTTCCACCCAAGATTTACCCTTGAAACAGGACCTTCGCTGGGCGTATTGATCAGCTCATACGAAGAAGCAGATTTTCAATTACTCGATAATCCATTCGAACCGATTGATTTAAGCATAAATATTGGTTTGTTTTATCATTTGAACGAGCGATGGAGCTTTAATATAAGGTATTCCAATTCCATCCTTCCGGTCAGACCCCATTCCCAGGGGCAAACGTACAACCTAAATAAAGGTCAGTATAATGAAGTGTTAAGCTTTACTTTCCACTACCTGATTAAACAAAACCGGGGTCTATAAACAATAAGGTTTGATGAAATAATTGGACTTTCGAATCCTCAATGTTAATTCAGGGTTAATGAAAAGTCATTTTTTTGTTATTTTTTATTTGTCCAAATCACAGATTTATTGTATTTTAGCGGCGTTTTTCAGAAAATGAAGTATTTAAAGTTTAATTTAAATAGGCGTTTTATTGTTAAACTATTTGATTATTAATTAATTAATTCACCAAAACTATTATTTATGAGAAGATTTACACTATTCCTTGCATTGATGTTTTTCATCGGTATGCAAGTTGCGCAGGCACAAACCAGAACCCTTTCGGGTACTGTGACAAGTGCCGAGGACGGGAGCACGATTCCCGGAGTTTCGGTTGTTGTAAAAGGGACAACAGTCGGAACAACTACTGACCTGCAGGGTAAATACAGTTTGTTAATTCCGGCAGATGCCAGGATTCTTCAGTTCTCCTTTGTGGGGATGAAGGCCATTGAACTGCCCATCGGGGTGGAAAATGTAATTAATGTAACGATGGAACCAGAAGTTACGGCAATCGAAGGAGTAGTTGTAACTGCCATTGGTGTAAAGCGCGAAACCAAAGCGCTTGGCTACTCTGTTCAGGCTGTTGGTGGCGAGGACATTGCCCGCAGTGGTAACACCAACGTTATCAACTCTCTTGCTTCACGTGCAGCGGGTGTATCAGTAACCAGTTCATCAGGTGCCGCCGGGTCATCATCATTTATGACCATCAGAGGTGTTTCATCAATGACCGGAAACAATCAGCCATTGTTTGTCATTGATGGTATCCCGATTGACAACAGCGAACTGGCATCAACCACGAGAACCGCAGGGGTAGCATATTCCAACAGGGCAATTGACATCAACCCCGAGGACATCGAAACGATGAGTATTCTGAAAGGTGGTGCTGCTACGGCTCTATACGGAATCAGGGCTGCCAACGGCGCTGTAGTCATTACTACAAAAAAAGGCTCCGCTACTCCCGGTAAGAGAATGGATGTTAGTTTCAACTCTTCAGTAAGATTCGAGCAAGTTTCGCAGTTACCTACCCTCCAGGATAAATACGCACAGGGAAGCGGCGGTAACCTTAACCTCGGAGGAACAACAGCATCTTTCGGCCCATTGCTTTCAGACCTAAGGTTAGATGTAAACAATAAAACACCATACTATCCTGATGGAACACCGATCGTATCAGATGATCCTAATCTTCCGCAAATGAAGGCTTATGATAATTACGATAGTTTCTTCCAGACAGGTATTACTTACGACAACAGCCTTTCTATCTCAGGCGGGAGCACTGATGCAACATATTACTTCTCCATATCTGACCTCAGAAGCGAAGGTATTGTACCTAACAACACTTTCAACAGGACTTCAATTGCTTTAGCAGGAGATGCCAAAATTTCGAACAAAGTCAAAACATCCGGACGTATGTCTTATATTAATTCCGGAGGAACAAGAATTCAGCAGGGCTCCAATACTTCAGGTGTTATGCTTGCTTTAACAAGAATGCCTGTTTCCTTTGACGTATCAGGAGGAGTTGATGACCCTGTGGATAATGAAGCTTCATACATGCTTCCTGATGGAAGACAGAGAAACGCTTATAACGGTGGAGGATATGATAACCCATTTTGGACGGTTAATAAAAACCCGTTTGAAGATAAAGTTAACCGCTTCATAGGAAGCATCCAATTTGATCTTGCTGCAACCGATTGGTTAGATTTTACTTATCGTTTTGGTACGGACCTTTACACTGACAGAAGGAAGCAGATTATTGCAATCGGTTCACGTACCTCTCCCACCGGCCAGGTTTATGAGGACCACTATTTCAGACAAGATCTCAACTCCGATTTGTTTGCCACAGCAAGGTTCAATCTTACCGATGATTTGAAAGGTACTTTCTTACTCGGAAATAACCTGTTTCAATCCGATTATCAAAATCTTTACAACAGTATCGGCGGTTTGGTTGTGCCCGATTTTTATAATCTGTCCAATGCGGCTTCTGTTTATGGTTTTGAATACAATAGCAGAAAGCGTACAATGGCATTCTATGCCGATTTGGGATTGGATTACAAGAGCATGTTGTATCTTAACGTAACAATGCGTCGTGAACAATCAACCACATTACCCGAGGCTAACAATACCTTTAATTACCCATCAGTAAGTGGTTCGTTTGTTTTCACCGAACTTCCCGGTTTGCAGGATAACAGCGTACTTTCATTTGGTAAAGTCAGAGCGTCATATGCACAGATTGGTAACGATGCACCGGTATTTTTCACTATACCAACATACAGCAGCGCAACAGCAGGAGACGGATGGACAACCGTTGGTATTCAATTCCCCAACTACGGCACTGCCGGTTACATGGTAGCCAATACACTGGCCAATCCTGATTTGAAACCTGAAACCGCTAAAAACTTTGAGGTTGGTTTCGATTTGCGCTTTTTGCAAAATCGCATCGGATTTGACTTTACCTATTTCGACATGAAGAACGAAGACCTGATTCTTTCTGTTCCGATTGCAAAATCGTCCGGTTACTATAATGCCAACCTAAATGCTGCTTCGATGACCAACACGGGTATCGAAATCGTTTTGAAGACAACTCCTGTAATGAACAATGATTTCAAATGGGATTTGGACTTTAATTTCACCAAACTCGAAAACGAAGTCACTAAACTTGCCGACGGTGTTGAAAGTGTATTCTTAGGTGGTTTTGTGGGTAAACAAGTACGAGCCGTGGTTGGTAATCCTTATGGTAGTATCTTCGGAACTGATTTCCAAAGAAACGATGCCGGACAGCTCATTATCAATGATGATCCGGACAGCCCCGAATATGGTTATCCAATGATGGATCCGGAGGATCAGAATATTGGAAATGTACTTCCGGATTGGACCCTTGGCATATTTAATAGTTTGTCCTACAAAGACTTCAGGCTTGATTTCCTCCTTGATATCAAAACTGGAGGTAAGATGTGGAACGGAACCCGTGGCGCCCTTATGAACTTTGGTATGACAAAAGAAACTGAAGCACGTGGAACCGAAATTGTATTCGACGGCGTTAAAGAATCAGACGGATCGGTCAACGATATCTCTGCCGTTCTAGATCAAGCCTGGTACACAGGTAATGGCGGCGGTTTCTTTGGCCCCGGCGCTCCCTATGTTGACGATACCGATTGGGTAAGATTGAGAGAATTGACCTTCTCCTACATGCTCCCAAGACAAACCATGAATGAATGGGGCTTAGAATCAGCAGAAGTTTATTTCACCGGTCGTAACTTATGGCTCAGCACACCTTATGATGGCGTAGATCCTGAAACCAGCCTCTATGGCTCCGATAACGCCCAGGGTCTCGATTATTTTAATATGCCAGGAATAAAGAGTTACATGGTAGGTTTAAGGATTAACTTATAATCATTGTAAAATTTAAAATTATTATAGATATGAAAAAAATAGTATTTCAACTAAGTATTTTGATGTTGACGGTGGTCTTTTTCTCTTCCTGCGAGAAGTGGATTGACCCAGAAATCAACGTAGATCCGAACAGTCCTTCAGATGTTCCTTTAGACCTCCTTTTACCTTCCACCCAGGGGGCTATGTTTTATTCTTTCGGTGGCGACCACAGCCGCGCACCTTCGATCTGGATGCAGCACCAAAGCGGTGTTGACCGTCAGGCATACGCCTTCGACCGTTTCCTGTATCTTGAATCAGACGTGAACAATCTGTGGAATACACTCAATGCCAACGCATTGAAAAACCTTTATGAAATGAGGAAGAAATCAGTTGCATCTGAATCTCCAAACTATGAAGGGGTATCCAATATCTTAACTGCCTATATCCTTGGTGACAATACTGATTCATGGGGTGACCTTCCATTCTATGAAGCACATCAGGGAGAGGGTGGTAACCTCACACCAGCCTATCAGAGCCAGCAACAGATCTATTTCATCATTGATAGTTTGCTAAACGCTGCCATCCCTCAATTAGGCGCAACCGAAAGTTTGTTTAAACCATCTGCTGTTGCCGATTTGATCTACAAAGGCGACCTGAATAAATGGAAAAAACTTGCCTGGACCATGAAACTGAGGTACAAATTACATCAATCCAAAAAAAGTGGATATGCAGAAGCAGCATCTGTTCTTAACGACGGCAACGCAATGTTCATGTCGGAAAACGCTGATGACTTCCAGTTCAAATTTGGTACTGCCGCCAATGCGCGCAGCCCACGCTACAACTTTACAAGCAATCGTGGCGATATCCGTGCCGGTAAATACCTGGTTGACCTGATGAACTCAAACGCTGACCCACGTGTACCTGTTTATTTCAAATTAAACCCAGACACATTATATGTTGGTTCTCCACCAGCCGGTCAGGTAACTTCAGCAAGCTTCTGTGGAGACTTTTACGATGCACCCGACGCCAATGTTCCTGTTTTGACTTATGCTGAGTTCCTTTTCATGAAAGCAGAAATATTACATGAGACGGGCGATAAAGCCGGCGCTGCCGCTGCCTACAATGACGCAGTAAAAGCTTCATTGGCCAGACATGGCGTAAGCGATGAAGCCTGGGAAGCCATTAATGCTAACGAAGATGCATCATCCATCACTTTAAAGAAAATCATGATGGGTAAATACGTTGCGCTTTACTTGCACACTGAGGTTTGGACTGACTATCGCAGAACCGGTTTCCCGGATGATCTGCCAACCCCGGCTGACGCTGTAGAAAACGCCATCCCAAGGAGAATTCCTTACCCATTGGATGAACGACTTTACAATCCCAATACACCTGCAGGGCTCACCTTAAACGACAGATTGTGGTGGGATCAATAGGATTTTGAACCATTAAAAAACAAAAAAGGCCGTTCGTTTGGACGGTCTTTTTTGTTTTTTTTCAATTTTCCTAAAAAAAATTTTAAAAAGATTAGGCTAAAACAAATTAAAATATACACCTTTGCACTGATATTTCAATAGGACACTCAAAGTCTAAGCCTGACCCATGTAGCGCCGTTAGAAGAAATGACGCCGAAAGAAAGGTTTTCTCTGCGAATTGTTTTAAAATTTTTGTTCTGGTTTAATCATTTGAAGAAAGGGTAAACCCATTCGTTCTTTTAAACTGATTGATTTTTAATTCATTTACTAACTTAAACAATTCTTATGATGAGAAAATTTACGCTTTTAATTGCATTGATGATTTTCATCGGAATGCAGGTAGCATTGGCGCAAACCAGGACCCTATCGGGTACTGTCACCAATGCTGAAGACGGGAGTACCATTCCCGGAGTTTCGGTTGTTGTAAAAGGTACAACAGTCGGAACAACCACAGACATGCAGGGCAAGTATTCATTAGTTGTCCCGGCAGACGCTCAAATTCTCAGGTTCACCTTCGTAGGTATGAAGCAACTTGAAGTAGCTATTGGCACTGAAAATGTCATTAATGTATCGATGGAACCGGAAGTAACTGCCATCGAAGGGGTTGTTGTTACTGCTTTAGGTATCACCCGTGAGAAAAAATCGCTGGGTTACTCAACCCAGGAATTAGGAAACGAGGACATCAACACAGTAAAAGGCAACAACTTTATCAACAGCCTTTCTGGTAAAGCTGCCGGTGTTCAGGTAAAAGCCAACAACAACATGGGTGGTTCCTCCAACATTATCATTCGTGGTAACTCATCAATCACCGGTAATAACCAGGCGCTGATCGTAGTAGATGGTATTCCTGTGAACAATGACAATACCAATAATGCCGGACAGCTCAGCGGGCGTGCCGGATTTGACTATGGTAATGCTGCTGCTGACTACGACCCGAACAACATCGAGTCGATCAACGTGCTGAAAGGTGCTGCCGCAACTGCACTTTACGGTTCACGTGCTGCAAACGGTGTTATCGAGATCACCACCAAAAAGGGAACAAAAACAATGGGACCGGCCAGAATCCTTGGCGTTTCGCTGACATCCAATGTTACTACCGGTTTTATTGACAAAAGCACTTTCCCGAAATATCAGAAAAACTATGGTGCAGGCTATGGTCCTTATTACAGTGAAGGCGACCATCCCGGCCTTTATGAGTATGATTTTGACGGCGACGGAACCCTTGATCTTGTTGTACCTTCTACAGAGGACGCATCAATGGGCGAGGTCTTCGATCCAAACCTGATGGTTTTCCAATATGATGCTTTTTATCCAAAGAGTCCAAACTACTTGAAGAAAACCCCATGGGTTAATGCAGCAAATGGCCCGATAGAATTCTTTGAAACACCCTGGTCATTTAGCAATAACATCGACATCACAGGTGGTGGAGATAAAACAACATTCAGATTTTCATATACCAACCTCGATCAAACAGGAATCATGCCCAACAGTTCGTTGAAAAGAAACAACTTCTTATTCAACGGAAGCCATGATATTCTTGATAATCTGACAGTTTCTGCCTCTGCAAACTACATCAACACACGTGGTAAAGGCCGTAACTCAACAGGTTACAGCGATAACATCATGTCGTCATTCCGTCAGTGGTGGCAATTAAATGTTGACGTACTTCAACAAAAAGAATTGTATGACCTTACCGGTGAAAACATCACCTGGAATCCGGTTGATGAAAATAATCTCCAGCCGATTTATTGGGATAATCCATACTTCCAACGTTTTCAAAGCTATCAGAATGACGAAAGAAATCGTTTAATTGCCTACACTCAGGTTGATTGGAAAATCACTGATTATCTGAGTCTTATGGGGCGCGCATCTATTGATACCTATAATGAATTACAGGAAGAAAGAAAAGCCGTAGGTTCAGTTTCAGGTGAATTAGGTGTAGGCCGTCCAGATGTAACTTCAGGTTATGCAAGATTTGACAGGGGATTTGATGAAACCAACGTTGACTTCCTTGCCAGATTTAATAAATACCTGACCGATGACCTCAGCTTTAATGCACTGTTAGGTACAAACATCAGAAGGTCAACTGTTGACCAGGTTTATACTTCTACTGATGGTGGCTTGATTATACCAGGCCTCTACGCACTTTCAAACAGTCAAAACCAATTGCAGCCACCACAGGAAAGATTATCTGAAATTGGTGTAAATGGTATTTTTGCCGGTGTATCAATGGGATGGAAAGATTTGGTCTATTTGGATGCCAACATCAGAAGGGATCAATCATCCACACTCCCGGAAGAAGAAAACGATTATTATTACCCATCAGTTTCAGGAAGTTTCCTGTTCCATAACCTGCTCGAAGATGTTACCTGGATGCAATTGGGTAAATTCCGCTTAGGTTATGCCCAGGTAGGTAACGATGCTCCTTGGGGCAGTATTAAGGATACTTATGACAATAGCGGACTATTTGCCGGCGTTGCCATGTTTTCGGTACCCAACAATAAAGCCAATTCAGACCTGAAGCCTGAGCGCACAACCAGTATTGAAACCGGTTTGGAATTCATTTTACTGCAAAACAGGTTAGGAATTGACATTGCCTATTATAAAAACAACACCATCGACCAGATTATCCCGGTAGCCGTTTCTTACGGAACAGGATATTCCGGTAAGTTTGTAAATGCTGGTGAGATGGAAAACAAAGGAGTTGAGTTAACACTTCGTGGAACTCCCGTCCTCAACAAGGATTTTCGTTGGGATATTACACTCAACTGGGCAAAGAACGAAAACACCGTTGTGTCACTGGAAGAAGGACTTGAAAACCTCCAGTTGGCTTCACTTCAGGGTGGTGTAACAATCAACGCCCGTAAAGGACAGCCTTATGGCGTTATTCAGGGTACTGACTATGTCTATCATGAGAATGGTCAGCCGATTGTCGGATCAAACGGTTACTATCTGAGAACCGAAACATCAGATATTATTCTTGGCGACATCAATCCCGATTGGCTTGGTGGTATCAACAACGCTTTCTCTTACAAGAGTTGGTCATTCAGCTTCCTGATTGATTTCCAGCAAGGCGGAAGCATCTTCTCACTTGACCAGTGGTACGGTATGGCTACCGGGCTTTATGAAGAAACAGATTTCATTAACGACCTGGGTAATCCCGTAAGAAGTCCCATCAGCGAAGGTGGCGGTTTAATTTTGGAAGGGGTAAAAGCAGATGGAACACCCAACGACGTTAGAGTTTCAGGTGGCGACTATCGTGTATTTGGTTATTCCAGAAATCCCAATTCGAAATTCGTTTTTGATGCATCCTATATCAAACTCAGAGAACTTGTGCTTTCATACAGCCTGCCCAAAGCCAAGCTTGCCAACACCGCTTTACAGGGTGTAACATTCAGCCTGGTAGGTTCGAATGTCTGGATTATCAGCAAAGATCTCACTCACGCTGACCCGGAAGCTTCTCAATCTTCAGGAAACATCCAGGGATGGCAATCAGGTGTTATGCCAACCACAAGAAATCTTGGTTTAACTGTTAATTTACAATTCTAAAACCTTACAGACATGAAGAAAATTTTAATTGCATTTATAGTTTTAATGGGGATTTCAATATCTTGTACAAAGGATTTTGAAGATTATAATACTGACAAGAAACATCCAGTAGAAGTCCCGGGAAATATGTTATTTGCCAACGCCCAGAAAGCACTGGGTGACCAGATTGCCAGTACCAATGTGAACCTCAACGTATGGAAGCTTTTTGCCCAGTATTGGACCGAAACGACCTATACTGATGAAGCCAACTACGACATCATTAACAGAACCATTGCCGACCTTACCTTCCGTACTTATTACAGAACAATTCTGCGGGATCTTAAAGAAGCAAAGGATATCATTGCCACTGAAGATCCTGGCACTGATGCAATGGCAGCCAAAGCCCAAATGAATAGAATGTACATCATTGATCTTGTTTCAGTTTTTGCCTACCAGGAACTTGTTGACACATTTGGTGATATCCCCTATTCTGAAGCATTGGACATCGATAACATCACTCCGGTTTATGATGATGCTGCCGGAATTTATGATGATATGATTGCCAAAGCTCAGGCTGCAATAGCAGGTTTGGATGACAGCGGTGACAGTTTTGATGAATTCGATCTTTATTTCCATGGCGATGTAGCCATGTGGAAAAAATTCGGGAATTCATTACTCGTCAAATTGGGTATTCACCTTGCAAAAGTTAACCCGGCAAAAGCTAAAGCCACTATCGAAGGCGCCTATGCCGGTGCATTTCAGGAAGGTGAACTTTGTGAATTGGTGTATCCAGGTGGCGCCATGTCTAACCCACTCTATCAAGACCTTGTACAGAGTGGCCGTAATGACTTCGTTCCAGCCAACACCATTGTTGACCTGATGAATGACCTGGAAGACCCGCGTCGTGAGGCCTATTTTACCTTAGGACCAAACGAAGTTTATGAAGGCGGTATTTATGGCGAAAGCAGCGCCTTTGCCAACTACTCGCATATTGCCGACAGAATCCAGGAACCGACTTTCCCAATGACAATTCTGGACTATACAGAGGTTTCCTTCTACTTAGCCGAAGCAGCTCACAGAGGCTGGAGCGTTGGTGGTTCTGCTGCCGAACATTATGCCAATGCCATCACTTCATCATTTGATTATTGGATGGTAGATGGTGCTGCTGATTACATTACTGCCAATCCTTATGAAGGATTGGACGACATTGGCATTCAAGCATACATCGCTTTCTATGTCAGAGGCTTCCAGGGTTATACTTCTTACAGAAGACTTGGCGTTCCGGTGATGAATATTCCTCCGGGACCAGCAGAAAGTGCTGATGGCGCTGTTCCAAGAAGGTTTACTTATCCCGTAAACGAGCAAACACTCAACGGGGCAAACCGTCAGGCTGCTGTAACCAAACAATACCCAGCAGGTGACAGACTCTCAGGAAGGATTTTCTGGGATATTCCGTAATAAAAATCTAACTCAGCATAAAAAAGGCCGTCAAAATTGATGGCCTTTTTTACTCATGCACACGCCTAAATGAATAACCAGTTTATTTACCTGATCAACCCCCATTGATTTACTAATTTCAATACCTTTGTAATTACTTTTAAAAAATTACCAGAACTTACATACAGGTCATTTCAACATATTTATGGGTTTTTCTGTCAAATACACCTTCATTCTTCTTTTCCTATACGGAATTGCACAGCCTCTCCAGGGACAGGAAAAAGTTGAATTGGATGCATTGTTTGACTACTCTTCAACGATTCTTGGCACAAGTTCCTTTTTAGTTAATGGCTGGAAATACTATCCAGACCATTTTAATGCTGCCGGAAATCCATATTTTAACGATACAGCCTGGAGAAAAGGATCGTTGTCCTCGGGAAAGGATACCTTTGAAAATGTTTTTTTGCTCTACAATGTTCAAATGGACGAACTTGTATTAAGCGTTACTTTAAATGACGGAAGCCCGGCATTTGTGATGCTCAACAAAGATTTCATCAGCTCATTCTCAATCGGAAATCACCAGTTTGTAAACGGTGAAACATTTATTAGTACTCCTCAACTCACCGGATTCATAGAGATGATTTATTCCGGAAAATTTCATTTTTTTATAAAACACAAAAAAAACTTCGTTGGTAACTTTTCAGCTGACACACCAAATGGAAGTTTCTCCCGGCAGAGTTCTGTGATGTATCTCCTTATGGATGAGACACTGAACAAAATCACGTCAAAAAAATCACTGTTTGTTTTGTTTCCCGAACACAAAAAAGAAATGAATCATTTCATTTCCCAGCACAATATTCGTTTTAAAACTGCCGGCAACAGCCAACTTGAACAACTTCTGGAATACTGCAACGGGCTTTGACCCTAACCCAACTATGAAACATTTTTATAAACTTGTGATTGGATGCATGCTACTGTTTTTTGAAGTAGTAACCTATGCACAACATCCTGAAATATTGCTTGATGAGTCCTACAACAGACTAAAATGGGAAACTTTCACACAACAACTTGAGAAAGATCACGGAATTCGGTTTTTCTACCATCCCGATTCAATCCCGGAGCTAACCATATCTTTTTTACCCTCATCCAACAAACTTAGCCAGGTACTGGAAGAAACTTTTTCTAAAATTGGCGTCAACGTTACTACTGATGGTTTTGCGAACTATTTTTTGACAAGAGGTAAAAAATTAACCATGCATCTTCCAGATGACTTCTTCAGCAGAAGCAACCAGCCACAAAATGACACCATTGAACCGGTCAGTCAAAATATGGCCAACATGGATTTTTTGAGAACAACCAATGAATTCGTATCAAGGACATTTACAGTTGGTACAAAAGAGGCCGGGATTTATGCAAAAAAAACTGTTGTTTCAGGAATCATATTTTGCCTGAATGACAATGTTCCCCTTCCCGGCGCAACCATTTACATTGATGAAACAGAAACCGGCACAGTAGCGGATCATGCCGGGAAATACAGCATTCATCTAAACAAAGGGAAGTACACGTTTAAACTACGAAACATTGGCTATGAAGAAACAAGTTACAAGGTGGAAGTGCTCTCATCAGGCACACTTGATTTGTTTTTACCAAAAAAAGTATTCATGATGGAAACGGTTGAAATCCGTTCAGATGTTGAACACAATGTGAAAAGCGTTCAAATGGGATTTGAAAGAATCGCTGTTAAAGACATCAAGGAAATACCCACGGTGATGGGCGAAAGAGATATCATCAAGGTTGCGCTGTTGCTTCCCGGGATTCAAAGCATTGGCGAGGGGTCGTCAGGGTTTAATGTCAGAGGCAGCCCAACCGACCAGAACATTTTCTACATCGGTGAGGTCCCTGTCTATAACACTTCCCATCTTTTTGGCTTTTTCTCCTCTTTTAATCCGGACGCTGTAAGTGAGTTTAAGCTCTATAAAAGCAGCATACCGGCAAAATACGGTGGCAGGCTTTCATCCATTTTCGACATAAAACCCTGGCAGGGAAATATGAATAAATTTGGGGCAAGAGGAGGTATCAGCCCAATATCAGTGCGGCTACTTGCCGAAGGCCCCATCATTAAAGAAAAACTCAGTGCTGTGGCAGCTATCAGATCTACTTACAGCGACTGGGTTCTGAATTTTGTGACCGTACCTGAGGTTAAAAACAGCAGTGGCAATTTTGGTGATGGAATCCTCAATTTTACGTACGATTTGAACAATAAAAACAGGCTGAAACTATTTGGTTATTACAGTTATGACAATATAAACCTGGCATCAAAAGTAAACAATGAATACGAAAATTCTGGCGCTTCGCTCAATTGGTACCATACTTTCAATAAAAATCATGGCCTGGATTTTTCACTCGCTTACAGCAAATACAAATTTGATGAAGACAACTACGAATACATTGTTTCAGCTTATAGCCTTAATTACGAACTTCGACATCACCAGGCAAATTTTAATTTTAACTGGAAACCTGTTGATAACCATACCATAAATTATGGTACGAATTCAATTCTTTACCTATTGGATAATGGAATGCAGGTTCCATTCAATTCCGAATCATTGATTACTCCCATCAATCTTGGGGAAGAAAAATCTTCTGAATCTGCTCTTTATATTAGCGACCAGTGGGAAGTAAACCCGGTGCTGACAATTATTGGCGGTATTCGCTATAACTATTACAATTCGCTGGGAACAGCAGAGGTTTTTAAGTATAGGGAAAATTCACCAAAAACACCGGAAAATATCATTGACACGCTCAATTTTTCAAACAATGAAGTTGTTAAAAATTACAATGGGCTCGATTACAGGATTGGATTAACCTATTTGATTAATGAGCATACATCGATCAAAGCGAGTTATAACCGGCTGCATCAGTACATTTTTATGTTGTCGAACACCATTGCTGTTTCGCCGACAGACAAATGGAAGTTGACCAACTATAACATCGAACCAATGGTGGGTAACCAGTTTTCTTTGGGATTTTATTCCAATTTAAGGAACCAGAGCTATGAATTTTCGATTGAAGGTTATCTTAAAAAAACTGATCATCTTGTCGAATACAAGGATGGCGCAGAATTGATTGTAAACAAATACCCGGAACAGGATGTGCTGCAGGGCAATCTTGACGCCTACGGAGTGGAAATTATGCTACGCAAGCCTTTTGGAAAACTCAACGGCTGGGTAAATTACACCTGGTCGAAATCAACAGTTGTGGTTGATGATAAGGCAACCGGCGAGCAAAACAATTTCGGGCTGGCTTATCCTGCCAATTACGATAAACCCCACGCTGTGAATGTGGTGGCCAATTACAAAATCAGCAAAAGGGTGGGATTTTCAGGGAATGTGGTTTACTCAACCGGGCGGCCTATTACTTATCCCACTTCTATCTATTACCAGGACGGTCAGCCATTGTTGAACTATTCGCTGCGTAATGAGTATCGGGTTCCGGATTATTTCAGGGTTGATGCTTCATTCAAGGTAGAAGGAAACCTGAAAAAAAACAAGTTCCTTCATGGCTCCTGGATTTTCTCGGTTTATAATCTGACAGGAAGAAATAATGCCTACTCTGTATACTTCAAGTCAGAAGAAGGATACATCAGAGGTTACAAACTGTCGATTTTTGCCGTACCCATTTTCTCCATCACCTATGATTTTAAGTTGGGAAATTATGCTGATTAAATTGAACCCTATTGTTTCTTTTTTCTTAGCAGGCATTCTTTTCTCCTGCGAGGAGGAATTTCAACCCAAAATTGATCCCACTATTCAACATCTTTTAGTGGTGGACGGGATGATCACCAACCAGTCTGGCCCCTATACTGTGAAACTTTCGCTTTCGTCCAGCCTGGAGAATCCACAGTACATTCCTTTAACAGGTTATCATGTTCAAATTAATGATGATCAGGGAGATTCTGAGCAGCTAAGCGAATTCTTACCAGGTGAATATACAAGCCAGGCTGATGGAATCCGGGGTATCCCCGGCCGAAAGTATAACCTTACACTTATTTCACCGGAAGGTAGGCAGTATGCATCTGTATTTGAAGAACTCAGGGTACCTGCACCCATTGATTCGGTGTATCATCAGTTGGAATATCAGTCGGAGGAAGGACTTCCATATGAAATTGCAGGATACAGGTTTTATGTCAGCTCGGGTGTCGCCCCTGTCGACACTACCTATTTTTTATGGCGGCTTGAAAACACTTACAAATACGTGTCCGACTTCAAAATTTACTGGAAATGGGAAGGTGCTTTGCACCCTGTTTTCAACCATGACAGTTTACGTTTTTGCTACAAATCCACAGCCAGACCCGAGATCTATGTCATGCACACGGCCAACATGTCGCCACCAATGATTACCGGTTTACCAATGCACTTTGTTAGTACCGAAACCCGTGATCTTGCAGAGCGCTATAGTTTATTAGTAAAGCAATTTTCGATTTCAAAAACGGCTTTCAAATTCTGGCAGGTAGTGAAAGAGCAAAACACCGGTCTTGATGATCTTTACAGCAAACAACCCTTCCAGGTGAAGGGGAATATTATTAATCTCGATCAACCAGACGAAACAGTTCTGGGCTACTTCATGGTAGCAGGCGTTACAGAAAAGAGAATTTTTGTAAACAAACCGCTTTTCCCTGTTCAGATGCGATATGCAATCTGTGAATTTACAGAGGATGTGTACAGGAATTTTGGTGCACTCAGCGAATTTCCCGCATCATCATGGCCAATTTTTGCCACAAGAGGGCCGCTTGGAAATGCGCTCCCAAATCAGTGGTGCATGGATTGCAGATTAAACGGGGGTGTATTGGAAAAACCTGATTTTTGGATTGACTGATTTTAAAACAGCATGAAATCATTAAAACACTTCTATACGCTTAACCTGACATGGCCGGTTTTAATCAGCGGATTATTGCTTCTTACGGTTTCTGCCTGTGAAGAAAGATTTAATCCGGAAATCGATCCAAAATATGAAAATACGCTGGTTGTTGAAGGCGAAATATCAAATGCACCTGGGCCTTACTCAGTAAAGCTTTCTTATTCCGGATCGCTGGAATCAAATCAAGTTACACCGGTCACAGCAGCTATGGTTGAAATTATTGATAACCTTGATAATCATGAAGTATTAACCGAAACAATCCCGGGAACTTATATGACCAATCCTGAAGGAATTCGCGGGCAGGAAGGAAGGCTTTACAAAATCAGAATTTCTCTCCCTGACGGTAAAACTTATAATTCCGATTTTCAAAAACTCAGAACTCCTCCGGTAATAAAATCAATTGATTATGAAATCGAATACCAGAGCGATGTAAACCTGCCCTTTGACCTTGGTGGATACCGATTCTTTGCAAATACTGAAATTCCTTCAGGGGATACTGTCTATTATTTGTGGAAACTTACCGCTACTTATAAATACGCTGTCGACCTGATCATCCGTTGGATGTACGACGGACAACTCCACCCATTCACAAACTTTGATTCACTCAGGTATTGCTGGACAACCAGCAGGATCAATTCTTACTACCTCTTTAATAACGAGAACCTCAACATCTCGACTCTCGCTAAGTTTCCTCTGCATTTTGTCGGAACTGACGTAAGAGATCTGTCCATCAGATACAGTCTGCTGACCGAGCAATTAAGCATTTCGAAAGAAGCATATGAGTTTTGGAGCATTGTAAAAGAACAGAACGAAAATGTAGATGATTTGTATTCCAAGCAACCCTATCAGTTGAGGGGAAATGTTTACAATGCTGATAATATAAATGAACCGGTGCTTGGGTACTTTATGGTTGCCGGTAAAAGTGAAAACAGGATTTTTGTTAACCGCCCTGATTATCCGTTGATCATGCAATATCCTGAATGTAAATTAGTAGAGCAGGATTACATGAATTTTGGAATACTTTTTTATAGCTCCCCGGCTGAATGGCCGGAATTCGCCACTTTTGACAATAATGGGGTAAATGCCTATCCACCTCAGTCATGCCTCGATTGCAGGGAGAATGGCGGAACAATTGAAATACCGGATTTTTGGATCGATAATTAAGCAGGAATTCTTAAATGAAAAGCGTTACAAATCATATTGAAACTATTTTTCCCTTAATTGCAATCCTGGAAATTTGTCTGCTTATCTCATGCGAAGAACGCTTTACTCCCGAAATTGAAGGCAAGGACGAAAAACTATTGGTTGTTGAAGGAATGATAACTAACCTGCCCGGGCCATACACTGTTACGCTTTCTGTTTCCTCATCACCATCAGAACCTTTTTACACGCCGATATCGGGATATTCGGTCAGTATTCAGGATGATGCAGGTAATTCAGAAACACTCAGCGAAACTGATCCGGGAACCTACCTGACTTCCTTAAATGGTATACAGGGGATTTCGGGGAGGAAGTACCGGCTTGTACTTACCTCGCCGGAAGGTAAAAACTACCAGACCGATTATGAAATGTTGAACGAACCCATAAAAATTGATTCTGTTTATGCAGAAATTGAGTATACACAGATCGACGAATCTCCTTATCAACTGCCGGGATATAGATTTTTTGTGGATGCAAAAGAAGCTCAAAATGACTCAACCTGTTTTTTATGGCGCCTTGAAGAAACCTATCAGTACGAATCCGATTTCAAAATTTACTTTTCTTATTTTGACAGGATTGTTCATCCGGTGATCAATAAGGATACCCTTAAAAGATGCTGGCTGACTGAAAAAATAAAAGGTTTTTACCTTACCAACACCTTTTCTTTATCATCTCCTGAAGTTGAGCGATTCCCTTTTCATCTTGTACCAACTGACAATCGGAAACTTTCGATTCGTTACAGCTTGCTAACATGGCAGTATGTTATCAGCAAGGAGGCTTACATTTTCTGGCATAAAGTAATTGAACAAAATACCGAAAGTGATGACCTTTTCACAAAACAGCCTTATCAGATACGCGGAAATATATACAATCCCACTGATAATGGGGAAACGGTTCTGGGATATTTTTTAACCGCAGCAGTCTCGCAAAAAAGAATCTTTGTGAATCGTCCCGGGTATCCCATCGAAATGTATTACCCAAAATGCGAATTAAATATCAACGATTACGAAAACTATGGCTGGATGTTTCTTGGACCAGCGCCACCTGCAAGCAATCCCCTATTTGTAACTGAAGATGCAAACGGTGAGCGTGCACTCACACACCAGGCCTGTGTGAACTGCCTGTTAAAAGGAGGAACAACTGAAAAACCCGAGTTTTGGATTGATTACTAAATCATGATTTAAATAGTATGAAAATGAACATAAAAATTATCCTATTCATGCTCCTTCCCCTTATGGCTAGCGGACAAGTTCCGCTAGACAGCAAAAATGAGGATTTTGTATCAAATATCCAGGAGGATGTAATCTGTTACACCGATCGTGACCTTTACTTATCGGGTGAAGAAATATGGTTTTCCTCCATCATCCTGATCAATCAGGAACTTACGGATAAGGAACTCAGCAAGGTTCTTTACCTTGAATTAATTGGCCCAGATGCAAGTGTCATTCAAAGGGGAAAATATCTTGTAGAAAATAATATCAGTTCCGGGAGTATTCTCATTCCTTCTGAAACCTTGTCGGGAGTTTATTTCCTGCGCGTTTACACGAAATTCCAGCGGAACAGGTCCTCACAGGCTCATACATTAGTTCCAATAACCATAGTCAATACCGGATTTCCACTGCCAGCTTGCGAGGCCAATGATTCAGGCAAATTTATAACTAAACCTTCCGAAAATATTACCCTGAAAACTTCAAAACCAAATTACAGCCATCGCGAAAAAGTAACACTTGATATCAATTGGCCAGCAAATTTTAAAGGCGTATTTTGTGTTTCGGTGATCAGAAAAGGAACAATACTTAACCAGGAAATGTTAAATCAAACTTACAACCTGGAAAAAAACGGCGATAAAGAATGGACGGATTCAATTTTCTATGTTCCCGATGTTCGTGGGGTAAGCCTGAGCGGAAGTATAAGGGATAAAACCACACTGCAGCCCATTGAAAATATTAAAGTTTATCTCTCTGTTTTTGGTGAAAACAGGTTATTGCAAATGGCAAACAGCCAGAAAAACGGATCTTTTCTGTTCTCACCCGAGCTGCTTGAAAAGACGACAAATGTGTTTTTAAGCATTGACCCGGTAAAATATCCAAACAGTGAATTGCTGATCAATAATGATTTTTCCAGTTCATTGGCCGATTTACCGGCAACAAAGTTTAGCATCGACACATCATTTAAAAACCTGCTAACTGCCATGCTTGTATGCCAGGAGTCGAAAAAAGCATTCAATATCCAGAATCATATGGAGAATAAAAAACTGCAACCTACCAACATACCGGATCATTTCGACATTAACGTAATACTTGAAGATTACATTGAGTTGTCTTCACTCGAGGAGGTTTTTTTTGAAATAGTTCCGTCCGTATCTATAAAATCGGATGGGAAAGTGAAATATCTTGCTGTTGCAAATTATGAGACACAAATAGTTTCGCGTGCCGACCTTATTTTGCTGGATAATGTTCCAGTATTTGACGTTGAAGAACTTTTAAAAATTCCGGTCAGATCAATCCGGACCATTCAGGTAATGAACCGACCCTACTACCTGGGAGACCATCTTTTATCA
This sequence comes from Bacteroidales bacterium, assembly GCA_014860585.1. Taxonomy (NCBI): domain Bacteria; kingdom Pseudomonadati; phylum Bacteroidota; class Bacteroidia; order Bacteroidales; species Bacteroidales bacterium. The sequence goes on from JACZJL010000102.1 coordinate 46,735, forward strand.
GGCATCATTTCGATTACCACAAAAACTGGAAATTTTGGGGGTTACAAATTCTCTCCTCAATCCATTTTTCTTGAATATCAAAATCTTGCAGTAAACAAGACATTTCATTCAACTGATTACACAATTGATAGTTTATTTAAACTCCCAATTCCAGACTTTAGAACAACACTATTTTGGAAACCCCTAAGCAAAACCGGCCTATCAGTTCATGTCATTTCGTTTGATGCTTCAGACGAAGCCGGAACATTTGAGGTCATTATTCGGGGAATTACAGTTAAGGGCGAACCGATTTATGGCACAACGGAATTCGTAATCGATTAGTCTTTAAATATATAAACCCATATCTGGATAAATAATGACTAAAATCATTTCAACAAAGCCATATTAAATATCGAATATTGTGTTCAGATTATTCCTCTGTAAAACAATTCATCGACCTGCAAGGTTTTGGGAAATATAGTGATATTGTTTGATTATGAACAGGCACATGGAAAACCGGATAGTATTTTGATCGGCGAAAATATGGAACGAATGGAATAAATCCCGGGAAAAGGTGAATTACAAAACTTCAGATTAGCATATCAAAGTTAAGGAACAAATGTGGAAGTTCATAAATTGGTTGTTAATGGACATAAAAAAACCCCGACATGAGCCGGGGTTTAAAAAAGATTGGCGACGACCTACTTTCCCACCTGACGGCAGTATCATCGGCGCTGGTGGGCTTAACTTCTCTGTTCGGAATGGGAAGAGGTGAACACCACCGCTAAAGTCACCATAAGATCATCAATATCATATGACATATAAAAGAAAGAAAATACACTAATTTGAGTCTGAAAAAGAGATCACGACTGTAGAAAGCGTTCGGGCAATTAGTACTGCTCGGCTTTGATGTTACCACCTTTACACCTGCAGCCTATCAACGTCCTGGTCTTGAACGGCCCTTAAAGGAAACCTCATCTTGAGGCGAGTTTCGTGCTTAGATGCTTTCAGCACTTATCTCATCCAAACGTAGCTACCCTGCGGTGCAGCTGGCGCTACAGCAGGCACACTAGAGGTTTGTCCAACCCGGTCCTCTCGTACTAAGGTCAGCTCCTCTCAAGTTTCCAACGCCCACAACAGATAGAGACCGAACTGTCTCGCGACGTTCTGAACCCAGCTCGCGTGCCATTTTAATGGGCGAACAGCCCAACCCTTGGGACCGGATCCAGCCCCAGGATGCGATGAGCCGACATCGAGGTGCCGAGCCTTGTCGTCGATGTGAACTCTTGGACAAGACTAGCCTGTTATCCCCGGGGTAGCTTTTATCCGGTAAGCTACGGCCTTTCCACTCAGCGCCGTAGGATCACTAAGTCCGACTTTCGTCTCTGCTCGGGCTGTTCCCCTCGCAGTCAAGCGGGCTTCTGCCTTTGCACTCTTTGGCTGGTTTCCATTCAGCCTGAGCCCACCTTTGAACGCCTCCGTTACCTTTTTGGAGGCGACCGCCCCAGTCAAACTGCCCACCTGCCACTGTCCCCAGCTTCCGCCAGGTTAGGGTCAAGGCACAGACAGGCTGGTATTTCACCGTCGGCTCCACCGAAGCTGGCGCTCCGGCTTCCCTGCCTCCCAGCTATCCTACACAGTCTGCCCCCTAACGCCATGACAGGCTACAGTCAAGCTCCACGGGGTCTTTTTGTCCAGCTGCGGGTCACGCGCATCTTCACACGTACTTCAATTTCGCCGGGTCCCTCGTTGAGACAGTGCTCCACTCGTTACGCCTTTCGTGCGGGTCGGAACTTACCCGACAAGGAATTTCGCTACCTTAGGACCGTTATAGTTACGGCCGCCGTTCACCGGGGCTTCAATTCAGAGCTTATCACCCCTCCTCTTAACCTTCCGGCACTGGGCAGGCGTCAGCCCCTATACTTCCGCTTTCGCGTTAGCAGAGACCTGTGTTTCTGGTAAACAGTCGGCAGAGCCTTTTCACTGCAACCGCCTCGCGGCGGCACCCCTTCTCCCGAAGTTACGGGGTCTTTTTGCCGAGTTCCTTAACGAGGGTTCTCCCGTTCGCCTATGTATTCTCTACTTGTCCACCTGTGTCGGTTTGGGGTACGGGCACGTGCTTTCATCGCGATGACGCCTTTTCTTGTCCCCAGGTCCCGCACACTTCCGCGCTTGCGCGCCGGCATCACGGGCGTTACCCGCTTGCCACCTGCTTCCAGTCACAGGCTGTGCCTTCCCAGGGCTGTCGTCATCCCTCCCACACGCGGTACCGGAATGTTCACCGGTTGTCCATCGCCTTCCGCCTTCCGGCTGCGGCTTAGGCCCGACTAACCCGACGCGGACTGACCTTCCGTCGGAACCCTTCGACTTTCGGCGTTCCAGGTTCTCACTGGAATTGCGCTACTCATGCCAGCATTCTCACTCGCGCCCACTCCAACTCAGGTTGCCCCTGAGCCTTCTCCGCTGGCGCGACGCTCTCCTACCACTGACTGAACTTCCGTCCAGCCAGTCCCTGACTTCGGTGCTCGGCTTCAGCCCCGTTCCATTTTCCGCGCACGCGCGTTCGACCAGTGAGCTGTTACGCACTCTTTCAAGGGTGGCTGCTTCTAAGCCAACCTCCTGGCTGTCTGCACACGCGCACATCGTTTCCCACTCAGCCGAGACTTGAGGACCTTAGTCGCGGGTCTGGGTTGTTTCCCTTTCGACGCCGAAACTCATCTCCCGACGCCCAACTGCCCGGCTCCCCGGCAGGCATTCGCAGTTTGCCTGGGTTCGGTAAGCTAACGCCCCCTAGCCCAAGCAGCGCTCTACCTCCTGCCGTCATCGCCGAACGCTCGCCCTAAAGCGATTTCGGAGAGAACAAGCTATCTCCAGGTTCGTTTGGCATATCACCCCTAACCACAACTCGTCCCAATGGTTTGCAATCCAAATGGGTTCGGGCCTCCCGTCCGTGTCACCGGACTTTCACCCTGGTCATGGTTAGCTCACCTGGTTTCGTGTCCAATCGATGCCACTGCGCGCCCTGTTCAGACTCGCTTTCGCTGCGCCTGTGGGTGTCGCTCCCTTCGGCTAGCCACACCGATTGACTCGCTGGCTCATGCTCCAAAAGGCACGCCATCAAGGGATTGCTCCCTCTCTGACCGTCTGTCAGCACACGGTTTCAGAGTCTGTTTCACTCCCCTCGCCGGGGTTCTTTTCACCTTTCCCTCACGGTACTGTTGCGCTATCGGTCGTCCAGTGTATTTAGCCTTGGAGGGTGGACCCCCCTGCTTCCCACCGCGTTAGCGTGCGCTGTGGTACTCAGGCTGCTCCCCGCCGCTGTCCCCCTTCGCCTACGGGACTATCACCCTTTTCAGTCGCGTTTCCCACCGCCTTCGGCTCAGATTTCAGCAGCTTCTGGAAGGCCTACAACCCCAGCGGTACCTGACCGCTGGTTTGGGCTGTTCCGCGTTCGCTCGCCACTACTAGCGGAATCGTTTCTTTTCCTCGGGCTACTGAGATGTTTCAGTTCACCCGGTTCCCTCTGCTCACACAATGAGCAGTAGCAGGAGTTGACCCTGCTGGGTTTCCCCATTCGGACATCGCCGGCTGATCACGCCTGCACACGGCTGACCGGCGCTTAACGCAGTGTACCACGTCCTTCATCGGCACTGGACGCCCAGGCATCCCCCGTGTGCCTACTCTTGTTTTGTCCTGGTTCGACGGAGAAGCTGGTGCTTTCAGAAGTACTCACGCCGGACTGTCATCCCGACAGCCCGACCCCGGCTGACTGGCGTTTCCCAACGCCGCCGCCGGTTTCGCTTGCGCGTCCCTCTGTTGCTTGCTTGTTTGCTGTTATTCACTTGTTAAGCTGCCGGAGA
>JACZJL010000103.1 GCA_014860585.1 Bacteroidales bacterium
TCCACATTGGCTGACCCAATGGCCCGGTCGTCGTCAGGTGCAATACTATGCCGCTTTTTCATCAGGTCTTTTGCTTTGGCTTCAATCACCGAAACAGGGGTGTTTTCTTTGGCCGTCATCGAATACCAACCCACTACATCTCCATAATTATAGGTTTTCTGAAGGGTAGTGAACGGCATAAAAATCTGCTGGTTTTCATTTTCAGCCTGCTGGTCGTTCTTTTTTGATTTGCATAGCCCGACAACTTTAAAATAAACCCCTGAAATCCTTAGATATTGGCCGATTGGGTTTTCGCCGGGGGCAAACATCTCTTCGTAAACCCGCTGGGCAATGACAATGTTTTTACGCTTTTCATCAATGTCGTTTTGATTGATAAATCTTCCCTGCAGGATATTCATTGGATCGATCAGGTTGTATTCGGGATAATCGCCCTGTATTCTGAAACTTCCGGTTCGTTCACCCCTGACGACGTTATTATCTCCCGAACGGTTAAACCCCTGGATACGGGGAGCAATGTATTCTATTTCAGGTATATTGTCGATCAATGCTTGTGTGTCGCCATTGTTAAAGTTGAAAAATCTGCCCCGTGGTAATCCTTTGTAGGGAACAGTGGTCCGCTGTGTCCACATAAACATGCTATTGGTGGCCAGATCACCCATGCCGGCATTCACACCATTTTTCAGACCTGTTCCGGAGCCTAGCATGACAATCAGCATGAAAATCCCCCAAAAGACGCCAAAGGCGGTGAAAAATGTCCGCAATTTGTTCTTTTTCAGCGTACTGAAAATTTCCCTCCAGCTATCGGGATCAAATATTCTCATGACATTTTAGTTTTTGCGTTTGGTTTTCAATTGAAATTTATCCAAAATTATTCATCCCTCAAAGCCTCAACCGGTTTGATGGCCGAAGCCTTTCGCGCCGGAACAAAACCTGCAATCGCTCCTGAAAAAATCAGAAGCAAAGTTGCGCCTATGGCAATGTTAAAATCAACCTCAGGATTGGCGAAATAATCGGTTGAAGGAAGTGATTTCGAAACCAGTTCGAGCAGCCCGACCCCAAGTACCAAGCCGATGTAACCTGCAAATGCCGTTATCAGCACCGACTCCTGCAGGATCAGGCTGATGATAGACCAGGGTGTTGCACCCATTGATTTGCGGATCCCGATTTCCTTCGTCCGGTCTTTGACCACAATCATCATAATATTGCTCACCCCGACTATTCCGGCGATGATCGTTCCGATCCCGATAATCCAGATGAACAGCCTTATTCCGGCAAACAAATCCATGAACCGCTGATAATTTTCGACGGAGTTGAAAACAAACAGTGCCCGTGGATCAGCTGGATCAAATTTGTATTTCTGTGCCAGAAGCGCTTTGGACTTCTCCAACGCCCGGTTGCTTTCGTCAATGTTCAGGTCGTTCATGATCAGGCTGATGTTCCTGATTGCGTTGCCCATATTAAAAACCCTTTGGGCTGTGGTTATCGGAACATACACCCGCGAAATATCCCTGTCGCCGCCCGGATCATCAAAATGGCCAACCACAAGAAATGGTACTCCATTTATTTTTGCGTACTTCCCCACCGGTTCTTCATGTTTAAACAAGGCTTCTTTCACGACTTTCCCAAGCACAACCACTTTACGGTAATCGTCGTAATCTTTTTGGTTAACAAAACGGCTGCCATCGGCCAGGTTAAGCATTTCGACGTAAAAGTAATCGGGGCTGATGGCAAAAATGTCAAACGACCCGTATTCGCTCCCGTAAGTGATGGTTTGATTGCCAAACACGTAGGTACGTGAAGCAGCTTTGTCAACTTTTTCCACGGCAGCCAGCGTTTCACGGTCATCGTTTTCGAACTGGATAAACCGGCCGGGTTTCATCCCCTGGTAGGGCAGGCTGGTAATCCCTGTATTGATGGAAATATAGTTAACGGCATCGCCCTCAAACTCTCTCTTCACGCCGTTTTCAAGTCCGTAGCCCGATCCCAGCAGAACAATCAGCATGAATATTCCCCAGGCCACACTGAAACCGGTAAGAAAAGTCCGGAGTTTGTTTTTCTTAATCGTGCTGAAGATTTCCTGCCATTTATCGAGGTCAAACATTGTTGGTTAGGCTGTTATTGGTTCGTAGGTAAGATGATGTTTACCGTTTTTCACGTTCGATTCAATCACTCCGTCTTTCAGGCGGATGATGCGATTGGTGCGGTGCGCGATGTCGTTTTCGTGGGTCACGATCAGTATGGTAATGCCGGTGTCGTTGATTTCATTCAGGATGTCCATCACCTCCATCGAAGTTTGCGAATCGAGTGCCCCGGTGGGCTCGTCGGCAAGGATTACCTTCGGTTTCGCAACTAAAGCACGTGCAATGGCAATGCGCTGTTTCTGCCCGCCCGACAGTTCATTCGGCATGTGATCAGCCCACTCCTTCAAGCCCATCCGTTCGAGGTATTCCATGGCGATCATATTTCTTTTTTTCCGGCTGACCTTTTGGTAATAAAGGGGAAGCGCCACGTTTTCCATTGCATTTTTGAAGGAAATCAGGTTAAATGACTGAAATACAAAACCGATGTACTGGTTCCGGAGCAGTGCCGCTTTGGTTTCAGTTAATCCCTTTATTTCCATATCATTCAGAAAATATTTTCCATCATCATGGTTATCCAATAATCCGATAACATTGAGCAATGTGGATTTTCCTGAACCGGACGACCCCATGATCGAAACCATTTCCCCCTTTTCTATTTCGAGGTCAATTCCTTTAAGTACATGAAGCCGGTTGCTTCCCGTTACATAGGACTTGTGTATGTTTTGCAATTTGATGATACTCATTTTGAGAAAGTTCAGTATTGGTTTCCGATAACTTAGAAAATAACAGTCTGATTAATCAGTTATTATGCCAATCACGGTTAACATTATATTACAAGGGTTTGGGGGATTGTTGCAGTTTGAGATTTCAAAAGTTTGTTCGTTACTGTACACAGGTTGTGCGCAATCGAGCGATAAAATTTGATTAAGCAATTGGCCGGAAAAGCAGTACAGGGAAAAATGGAAATACAATTACAAATAACAGACGACGGGTCGCACACGCTTTATGTTCCTGAACTTAATGAGCATTACCACTCTACTTTCGGCGCCATTCAGGAATCAAGACATGTATTTTTAAGTGCGGGTTTTGATTTCATCTGCTCAAAAAAAAAGAATATTAACCTTCTTGAAGTGGGGTTCGGAACCGGGCTGAACGCGTTGCTTACCGTTCTGAAAAAAGGCGATTATATTGTGAATTACACTGCCATTGAAGCTTTTCCTCTCGATAAGAGAATCAACACTGAGCTGAATTATCCCGAAAAACTAACTATTCCGGAGTCCGGCCTCATTTTTCATAGCTTGCATGATGCAGCCTGGGAAAAAACTGTAAAGATTTTACCGGGTTTCATGCTGAAGAAAATCCGCATAAAGCTTCAGGACTTCATACCTAACCCGGAAGAATTTGATTTGGTTTATTTTGATGCTTTTGCACCGGACATCCAACCAGAACTCTGGACTGCGGAAGTTTTCAGGAAACTTTTTTTGGCTATGGTTTCCGGAGGAGTTCTGGTGACCTATTCGGCCAAAGGATTGGTCAAACAAAATCTGAAAGCTGCCGGTTTCAGCATTGAACGACTAACAGGTCCTCCAGGTAAGAGACACATGTTGAGAGCGGAGAAATATGTGTAGGGGTAAGGAATCGTGAAAGGGTAAAAAATAACTGGGATTAGCCAACAGAAAACAGTTTTTGCCTTAAAACATCAAAGTAAAAACACTTCCTTCATCTGGTTTCGACCTCACGGAGATAGTACCTTTGTGCAGGTGCATGATCTGTCGGGAGAGGCTGAGTCCGATACCCGATCCGTGTTTTTTGGAAGTGAAAAATGGCATAAAAATTTTATCCATTATATCAGGCTTGATGCCTGCTCCGTTGTCTTTTACCTCGATTTTTATCCTTCCGTTCACCTCGGTGGCCAGCAAAGCAATTTTTGGATTTTCACGATCTTTCACTGCATCCAGTGCATTTAGCAAAAGGTTGATAATTACCTGGTCAATTAGATCAGGGTCGGCGGTGATCATCAGGTTTTCGGGATGAACGGAACAACTGCATTGGATGTTCAGTTTTTCGGTTTTGGGACGCATCAGCATTTCTGCGTTGCTAAAGAGATCGGATACTTTGAAGTACCTGAAATTGGGCTTGGGTATGCGTGTGAGATTACGGTAAATCTCGACAAAGTTGAGCAGTCCCTGGCTGCGTGCGGCAATGGTAGTGAGCGCACTGTGAACGCTTTCGATCTCATCATCATTCAATTCCTTAAGTTTCACCATACCCTGGTCTTCTTCTGCAATCAATATTTCTTTCACTGTAGCTGCAAGTGACGAAATGGGTGTGATCGAGTTCATGATCTCGTGGGTGAGCACTCTGATCAGCTTTTGCCACGATTCTATCTCTTTTTCCTCCAGTTCGTTGTGGATGTTCTGAAGCGAAATGAGTGTATATTCCTGCCCCCGCATCCTGAATTGTGTTGCATTCACCGCAATTTGCAATATTTCGTCATCAATAAAAAGTTTGACCAATATCTTATCTCCGGCTTTCATGTGAAGCAATTGCTCGGGAAGGTCACTTTTAACCACATGGAGGTCGTTGAGATGCTTGATTTGCTTTAGTTTAAAAAGCTTCAGCACCGCCTGGTTGAACTGGTCAATTTTTCCGTCTTGTTGAAAAGCAATAATGCCAATACTTACATGCTGAATCACCGTGAACAGATAATTGAGGTGTTCCTCCCGTTCGGAGCGAAACTTTCTGAATTCCTGGATTACTTCATTGAATGCATTGTTCAATTCGTCAAAACTTTTTCCAAGCCCATGATCAGTAAATGAACTGGAAAAATCAGCATGTTTTATGCTCTGCAGGAAACTGGTTAGTTTACGGTTGGTGGTTTCGGCATACCTCACCAGCGTATAAACCTGATAAATGACAATAAGTCCAAGAATGAAAGCTGAAATGGAGTATTCCGTATATTTTACCAGGTAGGCAAACAAAAATGCCGAACTAATCAGTAAAAGTACCCTGATTACAATATGGATGCGGAAGTTTTTAAAGCCCATGTTTTTCTATCCTGCGATAAAGTGAGGCACGTGTAAGTCCCAGTTCTTTGGCCGCTTTGCTGATGTTGCCGCCATGCTTGTCAATCACCTTGCGGATGAGGATGCGCTCGGTCTCTTCGAGGTTGGTGGTTTCCGGTTCTCCATTTCCACCATCATCAAATTGCGATAAAAAAAAATCCTGTGGCTCCAGAATGTTGGATTCGCTCATGATTACGGCACGTTCGACCGCATGTTGCAACTCCCTGATATTGCCCGGCCAGTGATGCTTTTCCAATCGTTTGTAGGTGGAAGTATTTACCCGTTTGAGCGACATTTTGTACTTTTTGCAATAAATCTCGAGGAAATGTTCGACCAATGGCGGGATATCTTCAAGCCGCTCTCGCAATGGCGGGATAGTAAGCTCCACTGTATTAATACGGTAAAGCAAATCCTGCCGGAATTTATTCTCTTTTACCATGTGATAAAGCGGCATGTTTGTAGCACAGATCAAACGGACATCAATAGGAATTTCTTTATTGGTTCCGAGCCTCACTACTTTCCGGCTTTGCAGCACCGAGAGCAGTTTTGACTGGAGGTTAAACGAGAGGTTCCCGATTTCGTCAAGGAAAATTGTACCTTTATTGGCCGCCTCAAATCGTCCTGCACGATCTTCTTTTGCATCGGTGAAAGCACCCTTTTTAAATCCGAAGAGTTCACTCTCAAACAAGGTTTCGCTGATTGCCCCTAAATCAACACTGATAAAGACCTGGTCGTGCCGTTTGGATGCCCGGTGTATGGCACGTGCGATCAATTCCTTGCCTGTTCCATTTTCGCCAAGAATTAGAATGTTGGCATCAGTTACAGCAACTTTTTTCACAGTAGCCATTACCTGCTGCATTGCCCCGGAATTACCGATGATATTGCCATAGGCCTGGTCCTGGTCAGCAATCATCACTTTTTGCCTAGAACGCAGGTCCTGCAACTCCTGGTTTGAATTACGTACTTTAAGGTTAGCTGTAATGGTGGCCAGCAATTTTTTATTGTCCCACGGTTTCAGGATAAAGTTGGTAGCGCCTTCCTTGATACCCTGCACAGCAAGTTCGATGTCTCCATAGCCCGTGATAAAAATAACCACGGCTGCCGGATCAATCTCCAGAATCTTGTTGAGCCAGTAAAAGCCCTCTTTTCCACTGGTGGCGTCCCGGGTAAAATTCATGTCGAGTAGCACCACATCATAATTTTCGGTTTTGAGCAGGTTCGGGATGTTTTCAGGATTCCTTTCGGTATGGACAATCGAAACGTGCTGCTTTAGAAACAATTTTGCAGCAAGCAAAACATCCTGATCATCGTCAACAATTAAAATCCGGGCTTCTACTTTTTCCATTGTCGTGAGTTTTTTTTAAAGTTACTGAATTGAGTAAGGTTGCTCACAAAAAATATTTTGCTAAAGTAATATAACTATGTCCAAATCTGTACACAAATTATGAACGCTTTTGGACAAAAGGAAATTTGAAATTCAGATTTACATTTGTTTACACCTGAAATACAGCAAATTATGATTAGTGGCATACTATTCGCCAGCCGGCTTTTGTAAAACATTGTAAACATGGACAAGATCATTGAGAAGAAGAGATGGACTCCCCAAAGGATTATAACAATCATTTTTTCGACCCTACTGCTGTTTGCTTTCATTTATTTATTGTTTTTCAGGGATAAACACAGCAGACTATTTGTGGATGCCAGGCAGATTTCGATAGCAGAAGTGAGACTCGATCGTTTTCAGGAGTTCATCCCGGTGGATGCCGTTGTTCACCCAAAGACTACTTTTTACCTTGATGCTGTGCAGGGAGGAACGGTTGACCAGGTTTTCGTCAGTGATGGAGCTGAACTGGAAGCAGGAGATACAATTCTGAAACTTTTAAACATAGATATGGAGTTGCGTTATATGGATCAGGAAACACGGATGTATGATGCGATCAATAATCTCCAGAATTCAAAAGTGAACCTCGAGCGCAGTAAGTTTGTACGGCAGTTGGAAATTACTAACCTGTTGGCAGAAATTGATAGGGTTAAACTGGATTTTGAACGCAAGGAAAAATTGCACCGGGAGGCCTTAATTTCTGAACAGGAATTTGAAGATGCCCGGCGAGATTACAATCTTACCATGAAGCAACTCGACATTTCACTTGACTTGCAGCGACTGGACTCTATCTCGATGGTAGAACAGACTTTTCAGATCAACAACTCCATAATGCGGATGCGCAACAATTTGAAACTGCTGAATAAAAACCTTGGAAATCTTTATATTAAAGCTCCTATTGCCGGCAAACTTTCATCATTCATTGTCGAAATTGGCGAAACCAAATCGGCAGGGCAGCGGCTGGGACAGATTGACATCATGGGCGAGGGTTTCAAATTGCGTGCAAACATCGACGAACGCTATATTTCCACAGTGAACATCGGGCAGGAGGCGGAGTTCGACTTTGCGGGCGAAACCTACCAGCTTCAGATCACTAAAATTTATACAAATGTTTCCAGTGGATCCTTCCAGGTTGATCTCGATTTCACCGGAGACCAGCCTGCAGCACTAAAGCGCGGCCAAACCGTGCAGATGAGGCTGAAATTCAGCAGCCCGCGCGAAGCGACCATCGTCCGCCGCGGCGGCTTCTTCCAGGAAACGGGCGGAAACTGGATTTATGTGGTGGATGCTTCAGGCAGTTTTGCTGTAAAACGAATGATCAAACTCGGAAGACAGAATGCTAACTTTTATGAAGTGCTGGAAGGCATTGAGCCGGGAGAAAAGGTGATAATTTCCTCTTACAATGCTTTTGGCGGAAAAGATAAGCTGGTTTTCAGATAAGCATCGAGTTTCAGGTTTTTTACAAAACGACACAGCTATATCGTTTTCCAAACGGTAATTATTTAAACACACATTCAAAGAAAAATATCTACATGGAAAAACAAAAAGACAAAAAAAATAAGCCAACACTGGCATTGGGTGTTACCATTGGTTTTGCTATTGGTGCACTCGCAGGAGTGGTAATAGGTAGTTATACTGAAGATATTGCACTCTGGCTTTCGATCGGGGTCGGAAGCGGAATTGCCATTGGATCGGCCATCGGCTTGGGGCTTGATAAAAACAACAGTAAATAGTTGGAAGTATTTCGGATACTCAACTTTAGAGGCTGTACTTCCCCGCCGAAATTACAAAAAATACAGCGCACTTGATTTTATCTAATTTGGGGAAACTTCATCATTTGTTCAGCCAGAATACCGGTAAGAATGGCAATGATAAAGCTGATCATGGTACCAATGAGGATGTACTCCGCTTCCTTACGATTTTCAGGGTTTTTAATGTCACCAAAACGCAGGATGGATTTGGCAGCAATCAAAAAGCCGATGCCCGAATATTGATTGACCAGGACAAAGGTTAGGATCAATACCCGTTCGATCATTCCTATCCAGCGGCCGGCCTCGGGAAGTCCGCTCTTGGCATCCACTTGTTCCTGCCACGGCCTGGTTAATTTTGCTATCAAATATCCCGAAGGCCAGATCACGAAAATGTAAGATGCAATAATGGTTAGAAAACTGACATTTGTGGCAACGGCTGATAAATTTGTCAAGAATTGAAAATCCGGGTAAGTGTAAAGGTACCAGGCAACGACGAGCACTGCAAGGTGGATAAGCTGGTCGGCTACGAATTCTTTGGTGCTATCCTGAGTGTAGCTTTTCCAGATGTCAGCGATCAGGTGGGTAATCATTACAAAAGCAGGAATCCAGAAGTTGTTGTAAAATCCTGACAAGAGATAGGTGAGCAAACCGATGATCAGCACATGAACATAAAGTCCGGTTGCTTTCCATTTTTTGATTTTTTTCTGAACAATCCATGCTTTGCGCTGAAGAAGAAAATCCCCGACCAGGTGGGCAATTACAAGACGTAAAAACAGCGCCAGGTTGCTGTCCATCATTATTTCATTCATTGTTCATGATTTTTATGGAAGTTAATTTTTGCTGTTGAAAATATTATAACCTTACAGGGTTATATTCATATTTTATAACCTCTCGGGGTTATAATTAATAAATATAATCTCTCAGGGTTATATTTTTACTATTTCATTGCTGATTAGTTCAATGAAACGGATCTCCATCAGTTCGATCGCTTGCAGGTTGGTTGAGAGTAGTCGCTTTCTGAGCCCCGGCTGCGAAATGTTGAATTGCTCTGCAATCTCTGCCTGGGTTTTACCTTTGAAATATTCTGAAACGACTTCAGCCTGCGCCGGTGTCCATCGGGAAATGATGGTATCGAGCAGTGCAGCTTCCACCAGCAGTTCTTTGTTGGCTTCCTCCCAGGGTGTTATAATGCTGAGGAATCCTTTGGTCCGATTCATTTTGTCAAGGTAGGGTCCTGAGTTACGGTAAGCTTCTCCATCACCTTCGCCGCCATGCAGTTCGGGCATCAGGTCAATGGTTCCGATGCCGATGGCAATCCGGGCATCGAAAGCATCCTTCAAAGTCGTTTTAAAAGCTTTACGGATGAATGCCCTGATGATTAAACTTGTTTTTAGCGCCATTTCGGGCTGGGCCAGCACACCCTGGAAACTATCACCCCGGAAGACTTCAAAACGAAAAGCCAAAGCTTCATTCCCCGCAATCTCATCAACAGCAGCAAATGATTTGTAAATCTCATCGAGCAACCTGCGGCGCTGCTCAACTTCGAGCCTTGATGAGCCGGCAATATCACCGGTGATCACAGCGAAAAGTTTCTTTTTCTCCATGGTTAGGCCATCAGTTTTTTATACCTGATTCGGTGGGGACTATCATTCCCGAGTCGTTTTTTGCGGTTTTCTTCATACTCGGTATAGCTGCCCTCGAAATAGTAAACCTGCGAGTCGCCTTCGAAAGCGAGGATGTGCGTAGCCACACGGTCGAGAAACCAGCGGTCGTGAGAGATAATAACGGCACATCCGGCAAAGTTTTCCAACCCTTCTTCAAGTGCACGCAAGGTGTTCACGTCGATATCGTTGGTGGGCTCATCGAGCAGGAGGACATTGGCTTCCTGGCGTAGCGTTAGTGCGAGGTGCAGGCGATTTCGTTCACCACCTGAAAGAACGCCGGTTTTCTTTTCCTGGTCGGCGCCATTGAAGTTAAACCGGGCTACATAAGCGCGTGAATTCATCAGCCGGTTACCAAGTGGGATGTTTTCCTGTTCTCCCGAAATGACCTGCCAAACGGTTTTTTCGGGATCAATTTCAGCGTGTGACTGATCCACGTAGCCGATTTTCACCGTTTCACCGATTCTAAATGTTCCGGCGTCCGGCTTTTCATTTCCCATGATCATCCTGAAAAGAGTGGTTTTGCCTGCGCCGTTCGGGCCAATTATTCCGACAATACCGGCAGGCGGAAGGTTAAAAGTGAGGTTTTCAAACAACACTTTTTCGCCAAAAGCTTTTGAAACATCCACAGCTTCGATCACATTGGTTCCAAGGCGTGGACCGTTTGGAATGAAAATTTCCAGCCTGTCTTCTTTTTGTTTTACATCCTGATCCAGCAGTTTTTCATAAGCCGAAAGCCTGGCTTTAGCTTTGGCATGGCGTGCTTTGGGCGCCATCCGCACCCACTCAAGTTCGCGTTCAAGGGTTTTGCGGCGCTTACTTTCCGATTTTTCTTCCAGTTTCAGGCGGTTGGATTTCTGCTCGAGCCATGATGAATAATTTCCTTTCCAGGGAATGCCTTCGCCGCGGTCGAGCTCCAGAATCCAGCCGGCTACATTGTCGAGGAAATACCTGTCGTGGGTAACAGCGATTACGGTTCCTTTGTATTGTTGCAAGTGTTGTTCGAGCCACTCCACCGACTCCGCGTCGAGGTGGTTGGTGGGCTCGTCAAGCAGCAGGATGTCGGGTTCCCTGAGTAAAAGCCGGCATAACGCGACCCGGCGCCGCTCGCCACCGGAAAGATTTTTAACCCGGGCATCTCCTTCGGGGCAACGCAAAGCATCCATAGCTCTCTCCAATTTAGAGTCAATCTCCCAGGCATCATGGTGTTCGATCATTTCCATGAGTTTACCCTGCCTGTCGATCAAATCATTCATCTCATCATCGCTCATGGGTTCTGAAAACTTTAGGTTCACTGCCTCGTATTCTTTCAGCAGATCAACAACTTCCTGAACTCCCTCTTCCACAACTTCCTTTACCGTCTTTGTGTCGTCAAGTTGAGGTTCCTGCTCAAGCATCCCTACTGAGTAACCCGGTGAAAAAGCAATATTGCCCTGGAATGAAGGATCAACTCCTGCAATAATTTTCAGTAAAGTAGATTTGCCTGACCCATTCAACCCGATGATCCCGATTTTTGCACCATAAAAAAATGAGAGGTAGATATCTTTTAAAATCTGTTTGTTGGGTGGGATCAGCTTTCCAACGCCAACCATCGAAAAAATAATTTTCTTATCGTCTGACATAATGATCTGAATATTTGTTTGATAATGCGCTCTTGTTTTGCCGTCCAAAAGTAGTAAAAAACCGGGAAGCGCTCCAAAACCCTGCTGCTGAAATCTATGGCAACACAAATCTCAACCCGTTCTCCAGTGAGATGTCATAAGGTTTTACGTTGGTAACAGGCATATTGTTGTACTTATAGGAAAACTGAAATGCGAAGAATACTTTTCGCACAATGCTGAATTCGAGCGTGGTTTCGGCAGCTACCCTAAAGTCTTTGAAGTTATTGAATGCGGGCTGGTAATAGATCACTCCTGTTAAATTCAGCCGTTTTTGTTTCGACCAGTCAAAACTGATAAAATTGGTTGAGCGCCAGAGATTTTTTTGCACATTGTTCGGTTCGAAGCTGTAGCTTTCCTGTTCGTACATCACTCCCGTGCTGATGTTCAGATCGAGGATATTGGTTGTGTCTTTCAGCGATTTTGATTCAAAAAATCTGTATTTGATTGCAGTACCATAAAGGTTCCGGTATTTTAGATCGATAAACTCGTCATACTGCCGCTGCAGAAAATACTCCCAGTTGGTTTTTTCAGCAAAGTTCCACATTGCCCGCAAATGGGCAAATCCCAGGTTTTGGATTCGTTCTTTACCAGTTGTCTTGGCTTCTAAATTTCCCACTAAGAAATAATCCATAATATTTCCGTTAAGATCAATCCGTCCACCTCCTTTTATGGCTGTATATTCAGTATTGCCTGATTTTAGGGTCAGTGTGGTTTGAAGATTAAACAGGAATCCTTTCTCAAGATCATATTTTCTGAATTTCTCAGTATTGATCTGTCCAAAACTTTCATGGCTCTGTATGAAAGTCAGAGCGATCAAAAAGGTGGCTATTGTTTTAAAGAAAAGCCCTGGTATTACTCGGTAAAAGAACAACTTACTTCAGTTTGGTGATTTGTCCTTCAAACTTTTTTAAAATCATTGACAGGTAAATGAGTACTGCCCCAAAAACCACGGCTAGCGCCCCAACCACAAAAAGGATAGCCACTACAGATTCAAATGGGTTGAAAAAAAGGATGAGCCCAAAAATCAAGGTTATAATACTGTTTAACATCAGCACTTTTCGCTGAACATTTGTTTTAGAAAGGTTGAAAGAGATAATGAGTTGAAACAAACCTACAATAACCGCCCAGATTCCGATGATGATGGCAAAAATTTCGAGGCTTCGGCGGGTATAAACAGCAATAAAGATACCGACCAGCACACTTAGAAGTGAACTTAAGAGGTTGACTATGTAAGGCTTATTCTTCTTCATTTGATGGATTGAAAGGTAAAGCCCTGCAGCGCCTCCAACAATCAGAATGATGCCGAAATAAACCACAATGGTTTTTGCAGTTGCCTGTGGCACAAAAAGGGCAAAAATCCCGAACAGGATTGCGATGATACCATTGATTACCAATAATGATCTGTAATTTGACAAATTGCTTTCCATGATGTTAATATTTTAATGAGTTGATTTTCGATTTGAATTTTGCATGATGCGATCGAGTTCTGCAGTGGCCGTTTCCCAGTTGTAATTCTCATGGACAAACCGGTAACCGGCTTCGGCTATTCTTTCAGATAAGGCATGATCTTCGAGTAACTGGCAAATCAATCCGGCATAATCTTCCGGTGAATTTCCGACCAAAATTTCTTTTCCTTCGGAAGCGCCCAGCGCACTGAAAGCCAAAGATGAAGTAATGCTCGGAATCCTCATGGCCATGGCTTCGAGCAGTTTATTTTGCAAACCTGTACCAATCTGCATCGGGGCAATGAAAATTCTTGCCTGAGCATAGCACTGCCTGATGTCGTCAACCCAGCCGGTAACCTGAACAGAAGGCCCTTCAAGGTTTTGAACCCGCTTGTCGGGCGTGGCCCCGGCCAGAAGTAATTTTGCTTCAGGATGTTTTTGCTGAACCAGTGGCAGGATTTTTAAAGCCAGATACTCCGCAGCATCCACATTCGGAGGATAGCCCATGTTCCCAATAAAAACGATCTCAAATTTTTTCTCAACATCCATCGGTTTAAAGAAGTCCGTATCTACGCCATTGGGGATGATGTGTATCTTTTCCCGCTCAGGGTGGGGGATCAGGTCGCGATCGGGAAGCGAGATAATAGTTTTGTTGTCATAAATCTCAAACAGATCGTGTTCATATTTCAGCAACCGCTTGTATTCCATCTTCAGTATTGGCTTCAGGTAAAATGGTGACTTATCAATCCGGCGTTCAACACCTTTTGAGAAAACATCCTGGTAGTCAATCGTTTTTGGTACCGGGATATCCTTAACATATTCAGCCACCCGGAGCAACTGGCAAAAGATATGATCCGGCTGCTCCCGCACAATGATGTCACGAAGTTTATGGTGATTTTTTCGATTGTAAAAATATCCGGCCTGAAACGGGATCCCTGTTAAAAATGCTTTGAATAGATTTATTGCTATACTCCATTTGCCGATGTTCAGCACATGGATTGACTTGCAAAATGGCTTGAGTTTTCCGATGGCATCCGGGTGAATGGTTGTGTCGTTGAGTGCGCAAAGGATAATTTCGTTGGTTTTCGATAAAAATTTGATGTGGTTGTATGCCCGCAGCTTGTCGCCTTTTTCGAGTGGATAGGGTACACGTGGTAGTATGACTAACAGTTTCATCGGACAAAAATAGTAAATCCTGCCTATTTAAGGGCTCCGGTTAATTGATAAAACTCCACCAGCTTTTGTATCAGAATACGATTGGAATGTTCCTTTTGGATGAGCTCACGGGCATTCATCCCTAGTTTATGTGTAAACGATTCATCCTCTACACATTGACTGACAGCCTTAAAGAAATTGTCCGGATCATCGGCCAGCAGGATATTCTTCCCATGCTCAACATTGATGCCTTCAGCGCCGATTGATGTTGAAACAACTGCTTTACCGGCCGCCATCCCTTCGATGATCTTGATCCGGATGCCGCTTCCCGAAAACAGGGGCACGATCTCAATTGCTTTTGAATACATGAAATCAAACGCATCATCCACCTCGCCGACAATCACCACGTTCCGAAGCCTGGTCTGCAATAGCCAATCTGGCATTGCCCTTCCGGCAATGTAAAATTTCAATTCCGGGTAAGCCCGATGGACAAGAGGCCAAACATTTTCGAGGAACCATTTTATCCCTTCCTCATTGGGCATCCAGTTCATGGCGCCGATGGAAAACAAAGAAGGGAACTCAGCTTCGATACCGGGATTTTTTTTAATTTTTTCAATATCAATCCCAAAAGGAATGGCTATCATCGGCACTTTACAACCCATTTTACCGAAATATTCTCCATCCTTGCCGGTTATGGTTACAATACCATCAAATTTTGGAAGTACGCCAAGTTCATATTTTTTGAGTGTTTTGGCCAGGTGATGCAGGTAAATTTTTTTCAATGGATTGCGGGTAATCGCAGCTACCCGTTCCCAGATCAGGTGTTCAATATTGTGTGCCCTCAGGATGATCCGGGCATCTGAATATTTACGGATGGTTTCGATGTAAGGGCTGATGTAAAGTGTTTCGAGCTGGACTATATCGAAGGTTTCTTTATTGAGGATATGTGTTAATTTTTCCCTGAAGGCATCACTGATAAACCGTTCGACATGATAAGATTTCCCGGTGAAAAGGTTCAGGAACGCATCTGCCGGTTTGATGGAAAGATCGATGTAAACTGTCTCAATACCTGTCTTTTGTCGGTAACTTTCGGGGATTTCTTTAACATCAACGCCATATTTATTCGAATTGATGGCCAGCACCTTTACCTGGTGACCGGCATCTGCCAGTCCTTCTATTATGGCATTCATGGCAATAGGGCCTCCCTCTTTGGGCGGGTATGGCGACTTGTTACAAAGGATCAATATTTTCATAGGCTGGGCAATTGCATCATTTTATTTCTGGTTGTTCAGGGAAGAATTTTTTTATCAGCCTGCCCCAGCTATCAGCATCGAGTAAAGGTGAATCGGTGGTTGCTTTGTAGGTAAGAAAAATTCCCAATGGAAGCAAAACCAGCGAAGCCAGCCACATGGCAAGTCCGGGCGACATTGCACCGGCGCGGGCATATTTCTCCCCTGAAATGGAAATCACATGGAAGATCACAAAAAAGATGATTGAAAAAACAACCGGCATGCCAAGCCCCCCTTTCCGGATAATTGCGCCAAGTGGTGCACCGATAAAGAACAAAATCAGGCAGGCAATGGAAAGGGTGAACTTGCGGTGCCACTCCAATTCGTGCCTGATGATGCGCTTTTCGCGGCTGTCGAAATCCTTGAAGTTAAATTCAAGATTGTTCTTGATCGACCGGGTGGCCTGCAGGGCATATTCAATCGCATTGATCATAAGATTGGTATCAACAGTGGAAATTGATTGATATTCAGTTATTTTGTGATGAATTTTAAGTGAATCCAGTTGTTTTAAAAACAAAAACCGGTCGTCAATCGAAAAGAATAACCGCTCTTTTCTGAGCTCCAGCTCATTTACCAGCGAATCACGTGTACGGGTTAGCTGTTCGAGGTCCATCATCTGATAGTTGTTCCGAAATAGGGTTTCATCCGTTCTGTTCATTCCAAAATCCAATCCGCTGAACATACGGGTCTGCTCCTTAAAAGAACTGCGCTGGAAAGGCCGGTTAATCCTGTAGTTGCCACGATCAACCATATCTTCGTAATTAAATCCGTCGTAAAGTTTAAACACAAGCATGGTTTGATCGGGCGAAAGATTCATCTCCCCCCATTTTGCAGTAGTCAGCTTTATATTGCCCATGCGGTCGGTATGGTTGTATATCATCACATCGCGGATGATGTTGCCTTCCGGGTCTTTGTTCCGGGTATATATCGTAAAGCCATCAATGCCATTGTAAAATACCCCTTCCTGGATGTTAAAAGTCAGTTTTTTCTGACGAACATCATAAAGTAGTGAGTGAAATTTCAGGTTGGCAAAAGGCAGTACATTATTTGAAAAGAAAAATGCAAACACACTGATAAACAGCGATAGAATCACCAGGGGCATCATAATTCGCCGCAACGGAATGCCGGTTGATTTCATCGCGACAAGTTCATAATGCTCGCCAAAATTACCGAATGTCATCAGCGATGACAAGAGGATGGCTAGTGGCAATGCCAGTGGTACAAAGGTAGAAGAGGCATAAAACAATAACTCCAACAGTACAGGAATTTCCAATCCTTTACCTACAAGTTCGTCAACATATTTCCACAAAAACTGCATGACCAGGATGAAAAGCGCAATGAAAAAGGTAAACAGCAGCGGCCCTATGTAAGACTTGATAATGAACCAGTACAATTTTTTCAAAACCAACGGATTTGTTTGGGCACAAAGATAAACAGTTTCAAACCTCTTAAGCTATTTAGCATAAAAGTGCAATCAATACGTTTCAAAGGAACTCAACTTGATTTAACGGACATTATTATCGAAAAAATGAAACTCATCGAAGTAATCACCAACAAGGATGCAAAAAAATTCCTTGACGTTGCCCGCATCATTTACAAAGGCGATAAAAACTGGATTTGCCCTCTTGATACCGACATAGAGGCAATTTTTAACCCTTCAAAAAATGCATATTTTAACCAGGGAAATGCCATCAGATGGATTCTGATTGATGACAACGGTAATATGATCGGACGGGTAGCGGCATTTTTCAATCATAGAAAAGCGCAAACCTATGAGCAACCTACCGGCGGGCTTGGTTTTTTTGAATGCATCGACAACCAGGAAGCGGCATTTCTACTGTTTGATAAATGCAAAGAATGGCTGCAGGGGCAAGGCATGGAGGCAATGGACGGACCTGTAAACTTTGGTGAAAATGATCAATACTGGGGGTTGCTGGTGGAAGGATTTACACAACAAAGCTATGGAATGAATTATCACCATCCATACTATCGCAGGTTTTTCGAGAATTATGGCTTTTTTCCCTACTTCGAGCAGGTAACAAATCACCTGGATGTTTCAGTTCCTTTTCCAGATCGTTTCTGGAAGATTGCCGACTGGATTTCGAAAAAACCCGGATTTTCTTACGAACATTTCCAACTTGCCAAAGCCGACAAATACATCAGCGACCTGAAAACTGTTTACGATCAGGCCTGGGCGCATCATGAACACTTTACCCCACTCAATGACAAGGACATCAAAACAGCACTCCAAAAAGCCAAACCCATACTTGATGAAGAACTGATCTGGTTTGCATACCACGAAGGTAAGCCCATTGCTTTCCTGGTGATGTTTCCTGATGTTAACCAGGTTTTCAGGCATTTAAACGGCAGACTGACTTTATACAGCAAGATGAGGTTTGCCTTTTATATGTGGAAGAAAGAAATCAGGCGAACCCGGATCACAGTAATGGGAGTCATTCCTCAGTTCCAGCGTTATGGAATTGAGTCGGCCATTTTCAGACAATTGAAAGATGTTTTTGACAACCGGCCTCATTATACTGAAGTTGAATTATCGTGGGTGGGTGATTTTAACCCAAGAATGAAAGCCCTTCACGATGCCGTTGGAGGTAAATTCGGAAAAAAACACATCACTTACCGGAAACTTTTCAAAGAAGGTGCTGCCCCGCAACATCCCTCTTTACTTAAGTAGAGTTAGCAAGAAAACTCCATTTGTTGGAAATTTGGAATATTTTCTTTATGACTCTATGGAAGTATCGGGATTGATTTTTTGAATTTTTATCCTCCGGAATAATTCACATCAACTTTTTCTTAAAACTGCAAGCAATAGCTTTTTATCCAGTTTAATCACCACAACAAGGTATCCCAATATAAATATCGTGTTCATCAGCAGCATGATATTCCGGTTATCCGGTTTTATTAAGTCGCCAATTATGTAAAGTACCACCGCCAGTGCAGGATAAAAAATTAGTCTCCGAAGGTTATATGGAACCTTAAAATGTTTTTGTCCAAGCAGATAGGATAAAACCATCATGACAAAGTAAGCAAAAAAAGCCGCCCATGCCGAGCCATAATATCCCATCGAAGGGATCAGTGCAAAATTGAGCACTACCGTCACTACAGCTCCAATTACCGAGAGTCCGGCGCCATAGATGGTCTGATTTGTCAATTTGTACCAGATCGAAAGGTTGTAGTAAATCCCAAGGAACAGATTCCCAAGCAGCAGCAGGGGGATTACAGCCTTTCCTTCACGGTAGGCCTTTCCAATAAAAAGGATGACTACATCAATGTACATTACTGTAAATAAAAATATCACAGAAACGGCAATGGTAAATAGAATGAGTACATCAGCGTAAAGTTGCCTCGACTCTGATTTACCCGATTCTGAAAAAAAGAAAGGATCTGCGGCATATCGGAATGTTTGCACAAACAACGCCATGATAATCGAAACTTTGTAACAGGCGCCGTAAATCCCCACCTGCCCCATCACATCGCTCCCTTCAGGTAGAAGTCTTGCCAATAGAATTTTATCCAGTGACAGATTTATTGAGCCGGCAACAGCAACAACTAGCAGTGGCCAGGTGTAAGCCAGCATACGTTTCAACAGGGCAATATCGAAAGTGATATTTTTTACCGGAAAATCTGGGAGTAACAATATCAATGTCAGCGTTGTGGCTATCAGGTTGGAAATAAAGATATAGCCCACCAGGTCGTCAGGATTGAAAAAGCCCAGTATCACCCGGGCAGCCGTGGTGTCGGGGAAGCGGCTGAGAATAAAAGGGCACAGCAGAATGAAAAACAAATTCAGCCCGATATTGGAGCCGATGTTCACAAGTTTGATCAGGGCAAATTTTACCGGCCGGTTTTCCTGCCTGAGTTTAGCAAAAGGGATTGCTGCAATGGCATCAAAAGCAAGGATGAAAGCAAACCAGACCACATAGTTGATGTTGTTGGCATAACCCAGCCATTCAGCAATGGGTCGGGAATAAATCAATGCGGCGACAAGAAAAACCATTGAAGTAAACACCAGCGATAACAGCGAAGTGCTGTAAACCCCCGATTTGTCAGATTCACTTTGAGAAAACCGGAAAAAAGTGGTTTCCATGCCGTAGGTCAGGATTACCCATAGTATAGAGACGTAGGCATACATTTCGGTGTAAATCCCATAATCAGAAGTGATGAGTACACGGGTGTAAAGCGGCACAAGCAGGTAGTTAAGCAACCGCCCGATGATGCTGCTGAGGCCGTAAATGGCCGTTTGTCCTGCCAGTCTTCTGAGTGGATTCAATGCAGTAGGTTTGGGGACAAAAGTATCAAAATCAATGATATTATTGATTAAAATTAAGTAACCGTGTATCTATTCGGCATTTGTTTGAATTGAGTGTGTCCCGGGGTTTATCACCTAACATTTTCTGCCATATTTCATGATAAAGCGTTAATTGATGCAAAATATGCACTGTAAATCAATCGATTATAAATAATTCGTTGAATTATTGTTAATAGATTCACATTGTTAATTTGATCACAAAAAATTTGGCCAGTTCATTGAAACCTACTACTTTTGCAGCCGTTAATCATCAGTAATTCTATGCTGACTTTCAATTATAACGTATTGATATTTAAGTTCAAAAAGATATTTTATTACCAAAACTTGGAGGTAATCACGAAATGACACAAATTAAATCACTTGCCGATCTTCGAAAGAAAAAAGAGGAGTTCGAACAAAAACTCAAGCTCAGGGAACAAAGCGTCAATCCTGAGAACTATGTCCAGATCAAGGTGGGTATGGCTACCAGCGGCATAGCTTCAGGCGCAAAGGAAGTAATGGACTACCTGATGGAAGAACTTGATAAACGGGGGATTGATGCTGTGGTAACCCAAACCGGCGATATGGGCTATTGTTTCGCCGAACCAACCATCGAGGTGACACGACCCAACGAAGAACCGATCGTTTTTGGTTACGTTGACACCAAAAAGGCCAATGAGATCATCGAAAAATACATTAAAAATGGTGAACTTGTCGAAGGGATCATACCGGTTAATTATGAATCCATTGACTAATAAAATTCTGAAATAAAGTTATGGGAAAACAAATTAAAATGCACTTGCTGGTCTGCGGCGGAACAGGTTGCCGGGCTTCGGAGAGCGAATCCCTCCAGGCAGCTCTCGACCGTGAGCTGAAGGCCAATGGGCTGGAAAATGAAGCCAAGGTAATCACTACCGGTTGTTTTGGATTTTGTGAGAAAGGACCCATAGTAAAAGTTCATCCCGACAATACCTTTTACATTGAGGTAAAACCGGAAGACGCTTCTGAGATCGTAAAAGAACATGTGCTCAAAGGCCGGAAAGTAGAGCGTTTGCTTTTCACCGACCCTGAAAATAAGGAGCACGTTCCCGACAGTAAACATATGGGATTCTATCGCAAACAAATCCGCATTGCATTGCGAAACTGTGGGTTTATTGATCCAGAAAATATTGACGAGTACCTGGGACGTGATGGCTATGAAGCCCTTGGAAAAGTGCTGACGCAGATGACACCTGATGAAACGATCAAAGTGGTTAAGGATTCAGGCTTACGCGGACGTGGCGGCGGTGGATTCCCCACCGGTTTGAAGTGGGAAATTACCCGCAAAAGTTTAGCCGACCAGAAATACGTGGTTTGTAATGCTGACGAAGGCGACCCGGGTGCGTTTATGGACCGTTCCATCCTCGAAGGCGACCCGCACGCCGTGCTCGAAGCAATGGCCATTTGTGGTTATGCCATCGGTGCAACAAAAGGTCTGATCTACATCAGAGCAGAGTATCCGCTGGCGATTCACAGATTAAAGGTTGCCATTGACCAGGCAAGAGCTTATGGACTTCTTGGAAACAATCTGTTTGAAACCGATTTCGATTTCGATGTTGAGCTGAGATACGGTGCGGGAGCTTTTGTTTGCGGTGAGGAAACAGCATTGATCCATTCGATGGAGGGCAGCCGCGGCGAACCGACTTTCAAACCGCCGTTCCCTTCAGTTGAAGGATACCTGGGCAAGCCTACCAACGTGAACAACGTGGAGACTTTTGCCAATGTCCCCATTATTATTAATAAAGGTGCAGAGTGGTTTGCAGGTATCGGAACCGAAAAGTCCAAAGGGACAAAGGTTTTCGCACTTGCCGGAAAGATAAACAATGTTGGCTTGATTGAAATCCCAATGGGAACTACCCTTCGCGATGTTATTTTCGAAATTGGCGGCGGAATCAAAGACGGGAAGAAATTTAAAGCTGTACAAACCGGAGGGCCTTCCGGTGGCTGTTTAACTGAAAAACACCTGGATACTCCGATTGAGTATGACACACTGATTGAAGCCGGTTCGATGATGGGCTCAGGCGGGATGATTGTCATGGATGAGGATGATTGCATGGTGTCTATTGCCAAGTTTTACCTCGATTTCACTGTTGAGGAATCGTGCGGTAAATGCAGCCCCTGCCGGATCGGGAATAAGCGATTGTACGAAATGCTCGAGACCATAACCAAAGGCGAAGGGACGATGGAAACCCTCGATAAGCTGAAAACGCTCAGTCATGTGATAAAGGATACTTCTTTGTGCGGGTTGGGACAAACAGCGCCAAACCCTGTGCTATCAACACTCGAAAATTTTTGGGACGAATACCTCGAACACGTTAATGATAAAAAATGCCGCGCAGGTGTTTGTAAATCGCTGATGCGTTATGTGGTCGTGCCCGAAAACTGCGTCGGCTGCACCGCCTGCGCCCGCAATTGCCCTGTAAATTGCATCAAGGGTGAACGCAAACAGGTTCACGAAATTGACCAGTCAACCTGTATCAAATGTGGCGCCTGCTTCGAGAAATGTAAGTTTAACGCCATAGCAATTGTTTAATCAAACATTTAGATTTAAAGGAATATGATAAAATTAATCATAGATAAAAAAGCTGTTGAAGTCGAACCGGGAACCACTATTATGCAGGCAGCCGACAATATCGGTATCCACATCCCGCGGCTTTGCTATATGAACCTCAAAGAATTTAATATTGAGAATAAACCGGGGGGCTGCAGAGTTTGCGTGGTTGAAGTGGAAGGCCGCCGCAACCTGGCGCCTGCATGTGCCACCGATTGCAGTGAAGGCATGGTCGTTCAAACCCATTCCATCCGGGTGCTGAATGCCCGTAAAACCGTGATGCAACTCATCCTTTCCGACCATCCGTTCGACTGTCTGGTTTGTGCAAAATCAGGAAACTGTGAACTGCAGGATTTGGCGCAGAAAATGGGAATCAGAGAGATTCCTTATCAGGGCGAACAATCGAAATACCGCGAAGATACTTCACCTTCGATCATTCGCGAGATTGACAAATGCATCATGTGCCGCCGCTGCGAGGTAATGTGCAACGAAGTGCAGACCGTTGGCGTGCTTTCAGCCATCAACCGCGGATTTATGTCCGTAGTTGCGCCGGCTTTCGAGATGAATCTCGACCACAGTGAGTGTACTTACTGCGGGCAGTGCGTGAACGTTTGCCCAACCGGCGCATTAACCGAAGTGGATCACACCAACCAACTGATTAACGACCTGGCCGATCCAAATAAAACAGTGATCGTTCAAACTGCTCCTGCCGTTCGTGCTGCCCTTGGCGAAGCTTTCGGAATGGAACCCGGAACGCTGGTCACCGGAAAAATGGTCGCAGCTTTGCGCGAACTTGGTTTCGACTATGTTTTCGACACCGATTTTGCCGCCGACCTCACCATCATGGAAGAAGGCGCCGAGGTGCTCGATCGTTTGTCGAAGCATCTGGCCGGCGACAAAGAGGTGAAGCTCCCGATCCTTACCTCCTGCTGCCCGGCCTGGGTAAAGTTTTTCGAACATCATTTCCCCGAATTGAAAGACATTCCTTCAACTGCCCGTTCGCCGCAACAAATGTTCGGCTCAATAGCCAAAACCTATTTTGCTGAAAAAATAAAAGTTGACCGCAAAAAACTGGTTGTCGTTTCAATCATGCCCTGTGTAGCCAAAAAGTATGAATGCACGCGCGACGAGTTTAAGGTTGATGGCAATCCTGATGTGGATTATTCGGTTTCCACCCGCGAGCTTGGCAATCTGATCAAGCGCGCAAACATTGATTTTGCAAATTTACAGGATGAATCATTTGACCAACCGCTTGGAGAATCCACCGGCGCTGCCGTAATCTTCGGAACAACCGGCGGTGTGATCGAAGCCGCCGTGCGCACTGCTTACGAATTACACACCGGCAAAACCCTTAACAAGGTGGACTTTGAGCAATTACGTGGCATGGAAGGTATCCGGTCGGCAAAAGTTGATTTCAACGGACTTGAACTAAACATCGGAATTGCTCACGGATTGGGCAATGCCCGTAAATTGCTCGAAGAGATCAAAGAAGGCAGGAGCCAGTATCATGCCATCGAGATCATGGCCTGCCCGGGAGGCTGCATTGGCGGTGGCGGTCAGCCTTACATTCATGGAGATACCTCCATCCTGAAAGCCCGGCAGCGTGCCATTTATACCGAAGATGCCGGAAAAGCACTCCGCAAATCGCACGAAAACCCGGATATCATCAAATTATATGAAGAGTTCCTGGGCAAACCGCTGGGCGATAAAGCACATCACCTGCTCCACACCCACTATTTCGACCGTAAAAAGGAAATCACCATTGAGTAAGCCGGAAAAAAATTTCAAGGAGATCACATTATGTCATCAATAAAAGTAAAATTAAAGGAAAAAGACGTTCAGCAGATCAAGGAAATCGCTAAATCGTTTGGTAATCAGCCCGGTGAACTCATCAACGTGTTGCACAAAGTTCAGGGGTATTTTGGATACCTACCCGCAGAAGTGCAGGAAGTCGTTGCCCGCGAAACAAATGTTTCAGTGGCCAAGGTGTATGGTGTAGTGACATTCTACTCATTTTTCACCATGATCCCCAAAGGCAAATATCCGGTCTCGATTTGCACCGGAACAGCCTGTTACGTGCGTGGCGCCGAAAAGGTACTCGACGAATTTAAAAAAGAATTGGGTATCAAAGTTGGCGAATCTACTGCTGACGGGAAATTTTCGCTCACCTGCCTTCGTTGTGTCGGCGCGTGTGGCCTTGCTCCCGTTGTACTCGTTGGCGACAAAACTTACGGACGCGTTTCGCCTGATGGAGTGAAGGGTATTTTGAAGGAATATGAGTAGGAAGGTTGGCAGTCAGCAGTCTTCAGTTGGCAGTTCTAATCATTACCTATCATGATTTCGGTTGACAAAAAGTACCCAACTTTTATTTTAACTGTTGATAAATCAATTTGTTGTTTTAGTTTAGTTTAATCAACTTTGCACCATCGGTGATAGCGGAGGAAGGCTCTGCTGGGGAGCAACCTTCC
>JACZJL010000104.1 GCA_014860585.1 Bacteroidales bacterium
CTTTTGAGGCCAATTATCTTGGAAATGTTGATTTTCAAGGTGAATCGGGTAACGAAGTTATCATCACCAGTGCTACAAAAAGCAATTACATTTTCAATATTTCTCCCGGTGGTTTTATTGCAGCCACCCACACTATGTTCAGCAGCATGGGAATAGATGGAATTCATTTATTCAGCGGCGCTTACATTGATCCTGACAAAGCGTTCACCGGTTGTACTTTTACAAATGGAATAACCGGCGGAGTGCTGATCACCTGGGATAATGGCGCCGAGGTGATCGTTCACGATGCCATCTTCCCCGAGAACACAACTGGTTGTAGCTTCAACGTAAGGAAAACAACCAATAGCGGTCAGGTCTTTTTTGATGAAGCCACAGGCCCATTTTCGGGGGCTGCTTTTGAGGATGATCCTTACTCGCGCATTGACTGGGAATACATTCCGCCATTCCTTATTCCATTCACCGAAGACTGGTCTTCGGCATCATTGGCTACCCATTATTGGGTACCGGAAAGCACCAACTGGCAAATTTCAGGTACCATAGGAAATCCGTCACCAACAGCGTTTTTCAGATACACCCCCAGAATTTACAATTATTCAGTACCCATGAGAAGCCACCTGATTGATGGAAGTGAATTTACCGGAATCTCGGTAAAATTCGACATCAGGTATGTAAATTATAGCTCTGCCACCCTCGAACAATTGAAGGTTCAGATTGTGCATAAAAATGGGGATTTCATTACATTGGACACCTACAACAACAGCGGCGGCACATTTGGTTTTGTTACCAAAGAATTCGATGTATCCGCTTTTGCCGACGGCGAAATATTCTATCTGCGGTTTACTGCATTTGGAGAAGATTCCTGGAATATTGACGGATGGTATATTGACAATATCCAGGTTTCGGGCATTCTACCAGCTCCGGGATTGCTTAAAGGGGTGATTACCAGCTTAACAACCGGATTGCCAATAGAAAATGCTGAAGTCACGATTGATGGGACAGCCTTTTCAGCGCTGAGTGGCACAACCGGATACTACTCCATATCTAACATTCCGAAAGGAGTTTATAGTGCTACTATCACTGCTTCTGGTTACGAACCAATGACTGTCGCAGGGATTGAGATTCTTTCGGGTGTATCAACAGTGAGAGACTTTACGCTTGAGCCCATCCCACCGTCTTATTGCACCGAAAATCTTTATTCATTTGGTTGCACTGAAGGTGATGGATTTGACTATTTTGAGCTCCGTGATATTGTCAACGCCTCCTCAGGGTGCAGTGAAAACGGGTACGGCGATTTTACCCTGATAATCACCGATTTACCTCGGGGTTATGCCTACCCGGTATTTTTCTCTTCTGAATACACCGATCAGTATATCTCGCTTTGGATTGATTTTAACGACGACTTTGCGTTTAGTGCAAGCGAGAGGCTACTTACAGATTTTGTACTTGCTAATGCTTTTGAAATGTACCAGACGAACATCTTTATCCCCGGAGATGCCCCAACCGGCCAGCACCGGCTTAGGATTCGTTCGAACTGGGACGAAACCTCCACCGATCCCTGCTCCCAATATCAATACGGTGAGACAGAGGATTATACGATCTCAGTTACTACCGGTGTGCTGACAAGTTCACTTTTAGCAACCGTGACCTCAATTGCAAGTGGTGCACCGGTTGAAAGCGCAATGATAGAACTAACAGGGACCGAATGGATCGGTTTTACCGAGGAGGAAGGGATTTGCATCTTGCAGTGGATTATCCCCGGAAGCTATGATATCCAGGTATCTGCTTCTGGCTTTGAAACGATTACACTGTATGATCAATATCTTTTTGGTGGCGAAACAACAGCATTGGAATTTGAGCTGGAACCATTACCAGCGCTAACACATACCATCAGTATTCCCGCCGGCTGGAGCGGCTTGTCAAGTTACATTTACCCCGAAGTGACCAATCTCGAAACCTTATTTGCTCCTGTGGTTGAAGACCTTATCATCCTGAAATCGCTCACCGGGATGTATTGGCCTTCGCAAAATATCAATACACTGTTAAACTGGGAGCACCACGGCGCTTACATGATCAAAGTGGCTGAGGATATTGAATTCACTTTGACCGGTGATGCCGAAACCAACCACACCTGCTCCCTTATCGAGGGTTGGACAATGTTGCCTGTAGTGTGCAACCACAATCCGAACACCGAGAATCTTTTCTTTCCCGCGCTGGATAATCTTTTGCTTGTGAAAGAGATTGCCGGAACTGGCATCTACTGGCCGGCAATGGGCATCAACACCCTGCCGCAGCTCCAGATGGGCAAAGCTTATATGGTGAGGACAATGGCTGCCTGCAGCGTTACCTTCCCTGTAAATATCGAAAAAACAGAAATCGCAGTTAACCCAAAAAATCCCGTCAGTTGTGAGCTGTGGGAAAATCCTGTTCCAGGCGCCAGTTCTCACATCATCGCCATCCCGGAATCAGTTTGGACATCCAACGGTATTTCGGATGGCGATTTTATTGGCGCGTTTACTGCGGGTGGGGATTGTGCAGGATTGGCTGCACTAAACGGAACAACTGCACTGACAGTTTTTGGCGACGATCCAAAAACATTAGCCACAGAAGGATTTGCTGATGGTGAAACGATGAATTTCAAAATTTACCGACCGTCCAACATGAGTGTGTTTGATGTGGAAGTTGAATTCGAAACAGCTTACCATAACGGTCAGTTCAACCCACTGGGAATCTCAGTGGTCAATGGGATGAAAGCTATTTCAACCATAGCAGACAATGGAAAACTGACGCCACTTGTTTACCCAAATCCAACTTCAGGAAAAATTCAAATCACCGGAATTGCTTCCCCTTCAACAATACGAATTCACAATAACCGGGGGGAGGAAATTATGCAACAGATTGCTGTACAGCCTGAAACAGAATTTGACCTTGGTCACCTTCCACCAGGTATTTACCTGCTGCAAATCACAAACACATTGGGCATTTTCAAACAGAAGATAGTCGTTCATTAGCTTTGTTAGGTTTAAAGCTAAAGCCCCGCAATTTAGCAAGAGCGGGGCTTTTTGTCTTTTTATTGAATTTAATGAGCCAAATGGCATCATCTTCTAACTCGCTATCCTGAGTTTTGATGACAGTGGTTTTTAAGTACATGAACAAAAAGCAACCTGAAAACAATAAAGTTGAGATTGAGGAAACCAAAATCAGAGCGGCTGTTTTTTTAATATACTATTTTTGCTTTCAGTTAGCCAGACTACAATGAACATAGAAACCATGATCGAAACCGAACGATTGATAATACGGCCGCTCACCGGCAACCAGTTGGACAGCTATATGCGATGCGACAACTCATTGGAAATTGAGCTCAACCTCAACCTTAACCTCAATCCTTCACAACGCACCATCCCGGCTGAGTTACAGGAAGCCCTCGAACAGGTCATTCTCCCCGCTGTGGCAGATAAAGAGAAAAATTACCTATTCTCGACACTTTGGACAATGATCCTAAAAACCGAGAACCGGATGACTGGCGACTTGTGCTTTTACGGCGAACCCAATCCCGAAGGAGAAATTGAAATTGGTTACGGAACCTACGATGAATTTCAAAACCTAGGCCTGATGACCGAAGCGCTGTCCGGCATGATCCGCTGGGTGCAGACCTGTCCCAATGTCCTTGCCATAACGGCCTCCACCGAAAAAACCAACCCAGCCTCCTTTAGAGTGCTGGAAAAGAATAATTTTATCAAAGTTGGCGAAACCGAAACAATGTGGAAGTGGAGGAGGGTGGTGAGGAACTCATAAAACAAATAGTATCATAGGGAACATAAAAAAACACATCGCAATTCGTGAATGTGCATTTCTAATCTTACTCCCCGTACTTCAGAAGAAACTCGGGGTTGATGGCTTTGAAGCTGACGCGGTTGTTGTGGAGGTTGTTGTCGGTCAGGCCAACGTCGGTGATCTCCCGCAGCGGCCTGATGACGATACCTTCGGCCCACACGTCGGGACAGAGGAGGCTTTTGATGGTGGCGCGCCGGATGATGGCTTCGATGTCGTTTTCGAGGATGTAATCGGTAGCGACCACGGGAACCATCGGCAATTGCAGCGTTTCGATAAGTTGTTTCAGTTCGTAATAGTTCAGGTACTTTGCTGTGTCAATCTCGAAAGCATTGAAAACGACGATTGTTTGTCCTCTCAGCCTCAGTTTGTTGCTTTGTATCCCTTCGCCGATCAGTTCCCCCTGCAAGGCCATGTTTTTGCCGAGTGAGCGCAGTTTGTTTTCGATGTCAAGTTCCCGGGCTACCTTCCAGAGGCTGTTTTCGTCGTCTTCGAGCAGTTCGAGGTTGCGGCTGGCCACGCCAAATTCGTTGTTGTTCAGGTAGTAGGTCACCGAGCTGCCGTCCACCTTTTCGGTGATGTAGCATTTTTCGCCTTTGTATTTGTCGAGCACGTCCTGCAACACCTGCACCCGCGTTTCGTCGGTTTTGGGGATAAACCACGGGAATTTGCCTTTGACGGTTCCGCTCAGGTAGGCGGGGATCGGGGGTTCGTATTTAATAACCCCGAGCGCCGCGGTGCAATCGGCGTCCTCTTTTATCTCAAAATCTTCCGGCAGTATGGAAAGCGGAAAGCAAATGCCCTGAGATATCTGGCCGCGCAGCCTGATGGTTTTTATCCTCATTCCCCGCGGTTTCAAAAACTCAAATTCGGGACGGTCGGGCATGATGCTGTCAATTTCGCAATACACGGCGAGGTCGCCCACATGGTAATCGCCTTTTTTCACCACCAGTTGCCAGCCCAGCACGGTCGCCCGTTCGATGGCGTCGGCGCCTTCGATCGGGTCTAACGCTTTGATTTTTTGGATACTTGCTAATTTTCTCATGGTTGATTGTTGTTAAGCCATTGATCTCTTTTTAGGTAAAAGAGAAATCAATGGATACCTGGTGCTCAGGATTTAAGTTTTTCATTCAACCCGACATTCAGCGGGCGTTTGGGGTCGCCGGCCAGGTGCAAGGTCTGGGTGGGGAATGCAAAATCAATTCCTGCGGCGTTGAAGCGCCGGATGATTTCGAAGTTCACTTTTTCGGTAAAGGCCATATAACCCCAGTAATCCGGCGGGTGATACCAGTAAGTTACCTCTAAATTAAGCGAGGTGGAGTTGAACTCGTTGAAATAGACGCGCGGTGGCAGTTCCGGATTCATTCCCTCATGGTTATCAAGGATTTCCTTGAGGATATCAATGGCTTTCTGGATTTTTTCGGGTGGTGTGTCGTAGGTGATCGTGATGTTGGCGAGCCTTCGGATAAAAGGGCGCTGGCCGATATTACGGATTGTCCGGTTGGCCAATTCTCCATTGGGGATGGTTACCACATGGCCATCGAGAGTTCGGATGTTGGTGCTTCGCAGCCCGATGGACTCGATGGTTCCTTCGTGCCCGTCAACAGCTACCCGCTGACCAATTTCGAAGGGCTTATCTCCTGCGATTACAAAAGAGCCGATAAAATGCTTCAGGGTGTCCTGTGCCGCCAGTGCAATGGCCAAACTACCAATTCCAAGACCGGCAATGACAGTGGTGATGGGTTTATCGTACAACACCTGGAAAATCTGCAGGATTACCATAATGATTACCGAAAGCCTCAAGGTTTTGCGGATCACCGGGATAAACATCCGGTTTACGGAGGCTTTTTCCTGCTTGTCAACCATTGTGGCGAACCACACACCCGGCACATCAATCAATTGGTATATAATATATCCTATCGAAATAACAATCAGAATCTTTTTAACAGCAACCAGTGTTTCATGGTATTGCTCGGGAATGAGCAGGATGTTGCTTCCAATTACAAGCCCGATGACGACGAGGAAAAAGGTAACGGAATTGGCAATGGCGCCGAGAAAGCTTGCATAAACCGGGTTTTCGGCAAGTAACTGCCTGTTCGATGCTTTTTTGGTGAGATACCGGACCAGTTTGCCAACAAGAAAAAGAACCAATATCAGCGTAAACAAAGTCAGATAACGCTGCCAGGCAAGATCGCTGGTGGCTATTTGAAAACCAGAGAGAAAGTTATCCATTGCAAACATGTTTTATCATTTTGTTTGGGAGGTAAACGATTTAAAGCTGGGGTTATTTTTAATTGAGATAGTATCCCCTTGCGCAGTACTTAAGCTTGTCATCTCGTGTTGCAATAATGGGCAAGTTCAAGACAACCAAATCACAAATGACATACAAGTTCAAAAACTTTAATTTCTGACTTTTACAACATTGTCCTTTGGTATTTAATTATAAATTTGCCGGTAGATTATTAGAAAAAACATATCAATCTTAGAGGCTAATTCTGAAAATGAAAATATGAGTACGGCAAAAATATCCATACGATTTTTTGACGACCGCGAAGTTCGTGCAGTTTGGGACGAAGATAACGCCAGGTGGTGGTTTTCGGTGTTGGATATTGTTGCCGTACTCACCGACCAAAACGACTATTCTAAAACACGCAACTACTGGAAATACCTTAAAGCGAAGTTAAAGAAAGAAAATAGCCAAGTGGTTAGTGTTACTACCCAGTTGAAATTCCTTGCACCGGACGGAAAAAAGCGTTTAGCCGATATGTTGGATTACAACGGCATTATTGCATTGGGCAAAGAGTTTCCGGGCAAAAAAGCAAACCGGTTTATTGAATGGTTTACTTACAGTGATGAAAGCATAGACGGAAAAAGTAAAACAAAAGCGTATGCCTTGTTTGATAGTTCGTTTATAAACAGTATTGAAGTTGGCACCACCAAAGGCCTTCAGCAAATTCATGCATATTTGTTTGGCGGCTTGTATGATTTTGCAGGACAAATAAGGCAAAAGAACATTTCAAAAGGGGGTTTTCAATTTGCCGTATCACGTTTTTTGGGCGAAACATTAAATCAAATAGAAGCAATGCCCGAAACTACATTTGACGAAATCGTGAATAAATATGTTGAAATGAATATTGCACACCCGTTTATGGAAGGCAACGGCAGAAGCACTCGGATATGGCTGGATCTGATGTTGAAAAAACGCCTGAAAAAATGTGTAGATTGGAGTAAAATTGGCAAAAGAGATTACATGAATGCGATGATGCATAGCCCAGCAAACAGCAGCGCGCTGAAAAAACGGTTGAAAAACGCCCTAACCAACAAAATCAACGACCGCGAAATGTTTTTGAAAGGAATCGACTATTCGTATTACTACGAAGAAAATGACTGAAATAAAAATATTTTGCATAAACAGAGCAACAGGATAGCCAACTCAAAATATTCAATATGCCAATCGTGTTGGAATTGGTTATTTAAAGTCCCAGGCATTAAATTATACTTCAACAGACAGACAAATACTACTGGCCAAATTTCCAACCGAAAGGATCGCCATTAGAGAATCTACCGGTTGTTAATCTTTCATCCACTCGAACAGCCGGTATCGGTTTCCATCCATCCCCATATTCTCGTAAACTTTTGATGCAGTGTGGTTGTGATGGATCATATAAAGGCGTATGCCGGATATCTGATTGTTATGTTCGACCAATGATTTTACATGGTTGTACATTTTTCTGAAAACGCCCTGCCGGCGGAATTCCGGGATCACATACACCGATTGCAGCCACCAGACCTGCGAGTTGCGCCAGTCGCTCCATTCGTAGGTCACCATCTGGCTGGCGATGATCCGATTGTTGCATTCAGCTACAAAGTAACGTCCCAGGTTGGGATTGCTGAAAACGGCGACTACCCCGGCGTTGATCATAGCCTCTTCCAGTTTTACATTTTCAGTTTCCGTAGCCATAGCAATCTGGAATCCCGCAATGGTTTCCCAGTCGGAAGGCTGTGCCGGGCGGACGGTTATTTCCATTTTTTTATTCTTTTCCATAAAAATAATCTTTGTCGTTTGCTCGTTTGATACCTGTTTGTTTTAGGTATAACTAATTTTATTAATTAACTTACTACTTGCATAAACTCCCCCTCGTGGGGAGTTTTTTTTTATGCCTGGTTTTGTGTTTCAACGTTTTATTTTTTAATTAGTGACTGCAAGAAAACTCTTAATGTTGACAATCATTGTTTGCCCCAACCCTAAAAGGAGCAATGATTTTCAACGATTTACTCCCTTTAGGGTGGGGTAATTAAATCGTTGAAAATCATATTCAGGGTGTTTTCTGGCTGTCACTAATCAATGCATCATACATGATCTCAATCGGGTGAAATGCTTTACGTCCGGTTCCGTCTTTGATCTGGTGACGGCAGGAGGTTCCGGGTGCAGCTATGATGACTTCTTCGGGAGTTTTGCGGATCGCTGGGAAAAGCACCAGCTCACCCACCTGCATCGAAACATCGTAATGCTCAGCCTCATAACCGAATGAGCCGGCCATCCCGCAACAACCCGATTTAATCTCTTCCACTTCAAAATTTGCAGGGAGCGACAACATTACTTTTGTAGGTGCGATGGAAGCCAGCGATTTCTGATGGCAATGCCCGTGCAGCTTTATTTTCTTCGAATCGTTAGTGAATTGTTCAGCAATGATCCGGCCGGCATTTAGCTCGCGTTCAAAAAACTCATCAAACATCAGTGCATGCTTGGCCAGCCGGCGTGCATCTTCTTTTAAAGACTGATCAACCAGGTCCGGGTATTCATCCCTGAACGACAGTATTCCGGATGGTTCGATACCGATCAGCGGGGTTTCTTGAGTGATCAGATTTTTAAAAACTTGTACGTTGAAGTTGGCCAGTTGCTGCGCTTTTCTGACCAGCCCCTTCGAGAGGAACGTCCGCCCGCTTTCCTTATGCCTGGCAGTCTTTACGGTATAGCCAAGCCGCGTCAGCAACTCCACCGCTTTGATCCCGATTTCGGTGTCGTTGTATTCGGTGAATTCATCTACGAAAAGATAAACTGACCCTTTGGTTTCAATTCCGTTTTGTAATCTGGTAAGATTTTTTTGCAGCCAGTGGTTTAGCGTAAATCTGTAAAGAAGGGGAATACTGCGTTTTGGGGCAAATCCGAGCATTCGCTTTAGCAATCCGGATGTAAATCTGTTGGTGAAGAAAAAGTTGGTGAGCCCCGGAATGATCATCCCAAGCCGGTTGAGCGATGAAATGTAGGCGATGGCGCGGGTTCGCAGCGGGATGCCGTGCTCGTCGTACCAGTGCTGGAGGAACTCGGCTTTGTACCTGGCCATGTCAACGCTCGAAGGGCACTCGGATTTGCACCCTTTGCACGACAGGCAAAGGTCCATCACATTGTAGATTTCCTTGTGGTTGAACGGGTTATTTTTCGGGGAATGGGTGAGGAACTCACGAAGAGTGTTGGCGCGGGCGCGGGTAGTATCGTTTTCGTTACGGGTAGCCATATAGCTGGGACACATCGTGCCACCGACAATCTCCGTTTTCCGGCAGTCGCCCGATCCGTTGCATTTTTCCACTGCCCGCATCATGCCCATGTCGGCGGAGAAATCGAAAATTGTATTGACTTCCCTGGTCATCTTTTCCGGCTCATAACGCAAGCTGGTTGTAATCGAAGGAGTATCGGTAATTTTTCCCGGATTGAAGATATGATGCGGGTCCCATGTGTTTTTTATTTCCTTCAGCAACCGGTAGTTATGCTCGCCAACCATGAGCGGGATGAACTCTCCGCGAAGCCTGCCGTCGCCGTGTTCTCCACTGAGCGATCCCCTGTATTTTTTGACGAGTAGGGCGGTTTCGCGGGCGATCATGTAAAATAGCTTTAAATCCGCCGTTTTCTTCAGATCGAGGACGGGTCGCAGGTGCAATTCGCCGGTGGCGATGTGGGCGTGGTAAACAGCAGTAAGGTCGTATTTTTTGAGTAGTTTTTTAAATTCAGCCAAATATTGTGGCAGCAACTTCGGATTAACCGCTGTATCTTCGACCAGCGAAACCGGCTTTGCATCGCCCGGCATGTTGGAAAGCAGGCCAAGACCAGCTTTGCGCAATGTCCACACCCTGTTAATATCAGTTCCGAAAATGACCGGAAAGTGATAACCATAACCGGCAGCTCTCATTTCGGCCTCCATGGCAGTGGCAATGGTCAGGATTTCTTCTTTCGTTTCCCTTGCAAATTCGATAATCAGGATGGCGGCTGGATCTCCTTGCACAAAGAACCGGTTTTTGGCCTGCTCCAGGTTATCTTTGGTTTGTTGTAAAATGATATTGTCCATCAGTTCCACCGCCCCTGGCTTATGGTCTAGTGCGATCAAATTGGCCTCGAAAGCTTCTTCGAGGGTTTTGAAATGCACACACACCAGCCCTTTCGTTTTTGGAGGCAGCGGCACCAGGTTGAGTTTTATTTCGGTAGTAAAAGCCAACGT
The DNA here is from genome assembly GCA_014860585.1 of Bacteroidales bacterium. Taxonomy (NCBI): domain Bacteria; kingdom Pseudomonadati; phylum Bacteroidota; class Bacteroidia; order Bacteroidales; species Bacteroidales bacterium. Next base: position 10,320 of record JACZJL010000104.1, read on the forward strand.
TCCCTCTGAACCTGCCAATAACTTGCAGAAATTGAATTTTTCGTTGCTTTCGATAAAAGTCTCTGCCCTGAGCAGAAGATCAATGGCATAACCGGTATTTCTTCTGCTAATGAGGGGATCGGGATATTCCTGATTTATTATATTCCTGTTGGCCTTTGGCGATAAAATCCCGGCAATGTTGCGGTAAATCTTGTTTTCAAGCCGATTTCCAACCTGTTTTTTTTCAAATTCCTCTTTGGTTAATTCTCCAAAGACAGCCTCTGTTCCATCACTCAAAATCACTTCCAATTCAAGGGTATGATCACGCGTGCTGCCATAGATCAGCGAATGAGCGCCGCACGAGTTGTTTCCCACCATACCGCCAATCACGCACCGGTTTGAAGTACTTGTTTCGGGACCAAAAAAGAGCCCGTAAGGTTCAAGGGCAATATTCAGTTCGTCGAGCACCACACCGGGTTCCACGCGCACCCAGCGTTCTTCAGCATTAATTTCGATAATCCGGTTCATGTATTTGGTAATGTCTACCACTATACCGTTGCCCACCACCTGGCCTGCCAGCGAAGTGCCTGCGCCGCGGGGGATGAGCGGGATCTGGTGCTCTCCGGCAAAAAGTACCAGTTTACGGATGTCACTTTTATTTTTTGGACGTATAACAGCCACCGGCATTTCGCGATAGGCCGAAGCATCGGTGGCATAAAGGATTCGGGTGGCGTTATCGGTGAACAAGTCACCCTCAAGGGTTGGTTTGAGTTTTTTGAGTTCGATGAGTGCTGTTGATCTATCCATGAAATAATGCAAATTTTAGCTTGTAAAAGTACAAAATTAACTATTGGAGGCACTATAGGTTATTATCGATCAATGATTATGTCAGCCATTTAAAAAGTTAATTTTGCAGCAATCCATGAAACGCTTAAAAAACCTGCTAAATGTTACCGATCCAGGATTTCTGGCTGCGAAAAGAAGCCTGAAAACGCTCCTGGCGATCTTACTTTCGCTGATCATTTATTACAATCAGCCAAAAATGGCCTTGCTGGCAGTGATTGCCGCATTGCTTTTCAGCCGTTCGCAAACCGGAACTACCATCGAAGAACGTAAATTCACCATGGTGCTCACGGGTTTACTGATGACCATGCTTTCGGTGCCGGTTTCGCTGATTTCAAACGATGAACCGCTCTCTGTTGCCTTTGTCTTTCTGTTTGCCTTTTGTGTCTTTTTCTTTATCGGGCTGAAAATGATTCCCGAGTTTCCGGCCATTGTCATCTTGTCGCTGAGTGTTGTGGAAATGGCATTTTCACATACCGTTGGGTCAGGGCTGAAATATTCAGGGCTGTTTCTTTTGGTTACCGGCCTGGTCTTCATCCTTCATTTCCTGGTTTTTCCTACCCGGCCGCGCAGGCGGCTGCAGCTGCAAACCGGCTTTATGTTGCAAAACCTGGAACATCATTTTCATATCATCACCAACACTTACCCTGACCTGGACACAGCTATTGCTGCAAACCAGGAAAGCAGCGCCAAAGTTAAAAAGTCGCTGAATGAGTTCCGGAGGCTTTGGCAGTTGTTTCGCATTTCGGCCACCTCAGAGGACACGGATGAAGGGCGTTTGATGAAACTTTCGCTTTCTGCTGAAAAAGTGTTCGATTACCTCGTGATGCTTTGGCAATTCAGAGCTGGGGCATGGAAATCGGCACTTTACAGGAAATTAATCCTCGAACAGCCACTGGTCAGCGAGATTTTCAATGCCATAATCACATCGCTGCACCCTGAGACCTGCGGAAAAAACAACGAAGTGCTCAAAGGGCTGTCCAATCAGATCGAAATAGTGCGGAAAGAGTATCTGGCGAAATTTTCCACTGATTCGGACAAACCAGATCCGGAAGAGTGGGAAGCTGTCCTTAATACGTTGAAAACGCTGAATGCCATGATCTCGGAGCTCATGCTTTTTCGCCCTGATATGACCATTGCTGTTCCGCATTTTTCGATAAAAACCAAATGGAGTAGTTTCCTCGCCGGGCTAAAAGAAATCCCGTCAAAGCTCAGGTGGAAAAATGCTGCTTTCCGGTTTGGGTTGCGATCGGCGCTGATCATTGGCATTGCCCAGGCTTTTTTTAGGTATGTTGAACCGGAGTATGGCTACTGGCTTGTGCTTTTTGCCGTGCTGCTGATCAGGCCTAACCTTGGAATTTCCATTAAAAACGGCCGGGACCGTCTGTTGGCAACCGTGATCGGGGGTGCAGCAGCTTATGTCTTCTTACTATTCATTCCTGTCGAAGGTATTGTATTTTACACGGCATTGTTCATCGCCGTGTACCTGATGGTTTGGTTTGCCAATCTTGACAAGCCTTTCCTGATGGTTATTGCGCTCACATTTCTGATGATCAGCGTATTTACCATGCTTTATTCGGGCAGCGAACAATTGATTTTACTCAGGATCATCTACACTGCCGGTATTGTCCTCCTGGTTATTGTTGCATCCTCGCTGCTCTGGCCCGACCGTGCCCGCAAAAAGTTGGCAGCCACATTGGCCGGCACACTCGAAAAGGAGCGGGATTACTTTATACTGATAGTCAATTCATTGGGTTCCACTGAAAATTTGTCAAAAAAAACTGCCCTCAGATCATCCCTGGATTCCCAGTTGAAAAAACTTGATGTGGTCATGGAAGCCTCTAAAAGTGAAGTATTACAGGTGAAAACACTCTCGCACGGGATAAAAATCCGGATTTACATCAAAAGGTTGCTCAACACCCTGCATTCCCTCGACCTGAATACCTCCCCAGAAAAACCTCTGCATGATTTCGGTGAAATGGTGCAGGTAATCGAGAAATTTGCAGCCAAAGTCAGCCAGGCTTTCGACTCACTAATTTTGGCGCTGAGGACCTTATCCTATCCCGAAAATTTTCCTGAATTGGAAAATGAACTCGCCTCAATCATCCATCATTACCGGTTAATCAATAGCATCCGGCGGGAGGGAGGCAGTGAATTGCTCGACCATTGGCATCACACGGCCTTCCTCTGGAACCTCAAACCCCTGATTAACGAACTTGAAGGGATCAGGAAGGAAATCCTTCAGAAAATGAACGGGTTGTAATCACTAACCTGGATAAAACTGAAACTACTCCGTAGGAGTCCTGTGGACAAAATACAATCAACAAATCTCAAATAAAATTCAATGTCCAAAGGATCAAAAATCCAAACATTGAATAAGGATATTAATATTGAAGTGAAGAGTTTCGTATTTAAATTCTTGGAATTTAGTATTTATTTATGTTTTGGAATTTGTCATGTGAAAATTCTGCCAAAAAAAGCAAGAAATTAAAAAATAAAATATTAAAAGGGCAATCCTTTCAGGTTGAAAAGCAGAAAATCGGTCATTTTCCGGTACAGATGAAAGCGGGTATTCTGACCGGTGTAAATGCCGTGGTTGGAATTGGGATAGACCATCAGTTCGAAATCCTTATCCGCAGCTACCAACGCTGTGATCAGGTCGTAGGTGTTCTCAGGATGAACGTTATCGTCGGACATGCCATGGATGAGCAGGTATTTCCCTTTCAGTTTTTCTACATGGTTAATGGGTGAGTTGTCGTCGTAGCCATCCGGATTTTCCTGCGGTGTGCGCATGAAACGCTCGGTGTAAATGTTGTCATAAAACCGCCAGTTGGTAACAGGCGCTACAGCAATGGCCACATCGAAAATGTCGGCGCCCTTGGTGATGCAGAGCGTTGACATATATCCGCCGTAACTCCAGCCAAAAACACCGATTTTGTCAGCATCAACATACGGCAGGGAAGCCAGGTATTTGGCCGCCTCAATCTGGTCAATGGTTTCGTATTTTCCCAATTGGAGGTAGGTCATTTTCTTGAACTCCTCACCCCTGAATCCGGTGCCGCGGTTATCTACCGAAACCACCATGATCCCCTCCTGAGCAAGGTACTGTTCCCACATTTCGGAGGCAAAACTGTTGCGGACGGTTTGCGATCCCGGCCCGCCGTAAATGGTGAAAAGGACAGGATATTTTTTGTTGGGATCGAAATGATGCGGCATGATCTTCCAGGCATTCAAATCAACACCTTCAGATGTGGTAATGGTAAAAAATTCTTTTGAAGAAAGGCCATATTCCCGGCGTTTTTCGATCAATCTGCTGTTTTCGGCTAAAACCCTGATTTCACGTCCATCACGGCCACTGTTGACTGAATATACCGGGGGCGTGTTAGCATCGCTGTAGGTTTTGATGAAGTAGGTGAAATCCGTACTGAACTGCCCGGAATTCCATCCTTTGTCGGGGGTGAGCAGCTTTTTCCCTTTGCCATCAAATCCAACAACATAGATATTTCTTTCGAGGGGAGAGGCTTCGGTTGACTGGAAAAAGACCTTTTTGTTTTTCTGGTCAATGCCTAGCACATCAGTAACCTCCCACTTTCCGCTGGTGATCTGGTTGACTTTACTTCCGTCAAGGTTATACAGATACAGGTGGTTAAACCCGTCCTGCTCGCTCTTGATAATGACCTCTTTGCCATTTTCCAAAAAAACAATGTTGTCGTAATTGTTCTCGTCGAGGTAGTATTTATTCTGCTCGGTGTAGTTCACGCGTGATTTACCTGTGCTTGCGTCAGCCAGCAGGATTTCCAGTTTGTTTTGCAGCCGGTTGACCCGGAAAATAGCAAGTGATTCAGGGTCTTGTGTCCATCGGATGCGGGGAATGTACTGGTCGGTCTCGGTTCCCGTGTCTAAGGTGATTGTTTGCCCACTTTCGAGGTCATACATGTGAACTGTAACGATAGAGTTGTTTTCGCCTGCTTTAGGGTATTTGTAACGGTGGTGCTCAGGGTAAAGTTCGCCATAATTGGTCAGCCACCACTCTTTCACCTCTGTTTCATCGAAGCGCATGAAGGCGATTTTTTTACCATCCGGCGACCATTCAAAGCCTTTGGTGATGGCAAATTCTTCCTCATACACCCAATCGGTTGTCCCGTTAATAATATGTCGGTCTTTGCCGTCGAAGGTGATCTGTTTTTCCTGCCCTGAAACCAGGTCTTTGATAAATAAATTGTTTTCGCGCACAAAGGCAACCTTTGTAGCATCCGGCGAAAAGTCGGCCAACCCTTGTTTTCCGTTTTCCGAAAGTTTTGAAAGGTTGCGGATTTTACGGTCAAATACAAAATAATTCGACCTGGAGGAATAGCGGTAAATGGGATCGGTGTCGGTGGCGAACAGGATTTTTGATTCGTCGGCGCTGAACTCATAGCCCCACAATGGGATCGGAACAGTGTCGCCGGCTGGGATCAGTTCGGACGATGTAACAATGACTTCTTTCAGTTCGCCGGTCTCGTAACTGTAGGCGTTGATCGAGTCTGTTTTTAGTTGGGTGAAGAGTTTCCCGTCATTCATCGGGTTGAGTCCCTGCATTCTTGCTGCAGAGAATTCGCGTGATTTGAAGATCAGGTCGAGGGTTAACTCTTTCTTTTCAGTTTGAGCCTGGAGGTTGACCAGGATTAATGCCGCAATCAGAAGTGCCAGAAGTCTTTTCATTGCTTGTGATGTTTAGTGTTAATTTTGAATATTTAGTTGTTTGCTTAATTCATATTGTTATTTACGGCAGTTGTGGTTCATTGGGGGCTTTTGCGACTTTTAATTGTGCTTGCAAAATCAGGTATTAAACCCAATTCTGTTTCTTTCCATCCTTCCCTCATATTCCCAACTTTTCAAAAATTACAAATGAATCCTTTTCCATTTTGGAGAAGGCAAACCATTTTTTGCCCAAATCTTTAAGCGAAGCGCCAATGTGATACACTTCGGTCTTGTCAATCAGCAGAAAGCGGTCGTGCGCAGTATCAAAGGCATGCAGGGTGAGCCCGCCAAACTGGGCGTTAAACTTATTGGCATCTTCCTGCAAGGCGCGACCAAGGGCTTTGGTGTAAATGGTCACAGTTACACCCTGGTTCTTTTTGGAAAATAGCGACAGCACGGTTTCGTCCACGTAATTGTCTATCAAAATCAGGCTGGTTTGGGCGCTTTTTAACAAATCGCTGATAAATAACCATGCATCAAACACCTGCCCGTCGAAAAAAATGCCTTTATCAGGTTGGATTTGTTTACTTTCCAGTGCTTTAAATATTTCGTCAAACTTGCGGTCAGTGTCAAGTTGCCTGATTTCTATTCTGTCGAGGCGTTCGAATAAACGTGCATTTTGAATGATGAATTTTCGCATTGCTACAAATGCACGCATAATCATTATGCTTACTTCGGCCGCTTTGTTGCTTTTTAAAACAGCCGAAACCGCAGCAACGCCCTGTTCAGTGAATGCATAGGGTAAATAGCCGCCCAGCGCCTGCTTGGAAGGTATCGCATTTTGCGATACCAACGTATCCACCTCTTTATCATTGAGTTGAAATAAAAAATCCTCCGGAAAGCGGTTGGCATTGCGTTTCACCTGCTCCCTGAGCCGGATGGGTTTCACTTCATAAAAGGAAGCTAAATCCTTATCCATCACCACTTGCACCCCTCTGATGGTAAAGATTTTACTTTCGATGATTTGTTGGGAAAGCACTATTTCCGTTCCTTTTCTAATCATACGCCCAATCTTTTAAAAATAACCAACGAATCTTTTTCCATTTTTGAGAAGGCAAACCATTTTTTACCCAAATCTTTAAGCGAAGCGCCAGTTTCAATTTGTTGGGTTTCCACCTTCTGAATGCGTTTCACAAGGCAGGCATTTTCCATCAGAAAGTGCCTCATCTGAACAAAAGCATCCATGATAGTGACACTTGTTTTAATGGCAGTTTCGGAATTAAGTACTGCCGAAAACATAGCAGCACCTTGTTCTGTGTAGACAAAGGGTAGGTATTTTCTGTGCTTTCCTCTGCCGGTTTTTAAGGCGCCATTTTGGAACCTTAAAGATTTATTCGGGTCTATGGCGCCATTCGGGAACCTTAAATCAACATCCATTGAGGCGCCAATTTGGAACCTCAAACTGTCCAATTCCTCTTTGCTTAACTGAAACATAAATGCGTCAGGAAAACGCTCAGGGTTGCGTTTTACAGCCCGGTTCAGGTATTTGGTTTCTATGCCATATAAATCTGCCAGATGTTCATCCAGCATCACCTGCTTATTGCGAATTGTAAAAATACGGTTGATGATGTGCTGGTGATATTTTTGAATTGACCTTTCGTTCATATCCCTAACTTTTCAAAAATGGTTTTTGTTAAGCGCACCTCCCAGTTCACTGGTTATTATTCAAACTTCCGTTGTGTTCTTCAATTTGCCTACTTGCCTACTTCGTAAAATAAGTAACCGTCTTTACCTTCTCCCAGGCGCCACGGGTGAAATCGGGAACCTGCACCGGCATACCGTTGTTACTTACCGAAGTCCTTGAAAGTTCAATAACGGCCGACCATTCGGCGGCATCATACACATCCTGGTCGAGCGGCAATCCGTTTCTCAGGCAATAGATCAACCGGTAATCCATAATAAAATCCATACCCCCGTGCCCGCCAACCTCTTTGGCTTTCTGACCGACTTCGGTTACTATCGGGTGTTCATATTTTGCCAGCAGAGCGTTCATCTCCTCTTCCGGTAAAAATGCGTGTCCGTTGGGCTCCAGTGCGATTCCCCTTCGCGGCCATTTCTGGGCAAAGCCTTTTGTGCCGCTCACCATGTGGATTCTGCTATAAGGGCGCGGACTGGTCACGTCGTGCTGGATCATCATGGTTTTTCCCTTGTTGGTCTTGATGATCATAGTGTTCATATCCCCTTTTTTGTACTCCCTTTTGGCATAGTCTGATGTGTCGCCGAATTGCTCACGGGCGTATGCTGTCATGCCAAATTGATTGGTTGAGACCGACACGAGGAAATCCATTTTGTCGCCGCGGTGAATATTCAGAATGTGAGCCACGGGGCCGAGTCCGTGGGTTGGGTAAAGATTTCCGTCGTATTTTTCATTGTGCTTCAGCCTCCACATGTTCCAATAGCCTGTGCTATCGTCAAAATTGAGCCAACGTAAGTCGTGAATGTAGGCCCCTTCAACATGAACAATTTCTCCAAACAAGCCCTGCTGAGCCATATTGAGCGTGGCCATTTCGAAGAAATCGTAATTACAGTTTTCGAGCATCATGCAATGCCGGCGTGTTTTTTCGGCAGTATTGACCAACTGCCAGCACTCGTCAATGGTAAGTGCAGCGGGCACTTCAACAGCAACATGCTTTCCGTGTTCCATCGCATATACTGCAATGGGAGTGTGCAAATCCCAATGCGTGCAAACGTAAACCAGATCCACATCTTCCCGTTCGCAAATCAATTTCCAGTCCTCTTCCCCTGTATACCCTGCTGCTGCTGGCTTCCCCTTTTCGGTCAGCAGTTGTTGCGCGTATTCCACATTCTCCGGAACGACATCACATAAAACGGTTATGGTTGTACCTTCGATAAACGAAAGCCTGCGGACAGCATCTGATCCCCTCATTCCCAATCCGATGATGGCTACTCTGACGGTGTCCAATGGTTCGCACCGCAGTTCGATCACATCAGTCTGGCCTGGTGCGCGTTCGGGAACAGCAAACATTGCTTTTGGCTCAAATGACTTTTCTTCCGGTTTAGTCGGGCAGTCACACCCTGAAAGGACAATCCCTCCAAACAACATGACCATGAAAGAGAGGAGGACACAATTTTTTTTCATCAGTGGTATTCTTTGAAATTGAAGGCAAAGATAAACGAAAAGTAAAATTGAACAAGATGTTTGCAGGTAATCACCCGGAGGAGTAACAGCTGCTGGGAACTCATCTTAACTGGATATTTCCTTAACGTGAAAATGGTAAATAAATCGCTATTTTTGCAAAAAAACAGAACACAATGAAAATCACATTAAATAACCGCCCGGAAGAGATTGAGGAGGATTCTCTGACTTTTGAGGAGTTGATTAAAAAGAAGAATTTTACCTTCAAACTATTGGTAACGAAACTCAACGGTTCGCTGGTTAAGAAGGAAGACAGAGCCTCAACAATGATAAGAAACGGAGATGATGTTATGGTGCTGCACCTGATCAGCGGAGGTTGATTTATTCGACCACTTCTGCGACAACAAACGTACTCCCTCCAATTACAATCAGGTCATCAACATCTGCAACCAGTCTGGCAGCATCCAAAGCCTTAAGAACACTAGAGTAAACATTACCTTTCAACCCATGTTTTGAAGCCTCTGCAGCGAGTAATAACGGATCAAGCCCGCGTGGAATGTTGGGTTTGCAGAAATAGTAGATGGCATCCTTTGGCAAAAGGCTAAGCATTCCATCAACACTTTTGTCATTTACCATGCCGTAAACAAAATGGAGTCGTTTGTGCGGAGTCTGACTGATATTCAGCACAACCTGACGAATTCCATCTACGTTATGGCCACTGTCGCAAATCACAAGTGGATTTTCACTCAACGTTTGCCATCGGCCCCTGATCCCTGTGTTGGTCAGTACGTTTGAAATGCCAGACGCAATAACATCATTGATTAGACTAATCCCGGAATTTTTAGTGATAATCCTGAGGGTTTCCAAAACTGTACTAAGGTTGCGAAGCTGGTAACTCCCGCCAAGGGGAAAGCTGACATTTTCCAAAAAGGGATGTTGGTCAAAATCAATGTTCACCTGTGTTTGATTAACCCTGCTAACCCTCCAGCGTTTGTCGGCAAATGCAATTGAGGAACCCTGGGCGATAGCCTGCTGCTGAAAGACATTCTCTGTCTCAGCCTGGGTTTCTCCAATAACCACCGGTACACCCTGCTTAATGATCCCCGCTTTTTCGGCAGCAATCTTCTGAAGCGTATCCCCCAGGAATTTTGTGTGATCCAGTCCGATGTTAGTAATCACCGACACCAATGGTGTGATGACATTGGTGGAATCGAGCCGGCCACCCATTCCCACTTCAATAATGGCGATATCCACTTTTTCCCTGGCAAAATAATCGAACGCCAGGCCAACTGTCATTTCAAAAAATGACAACCCGATTGTTTCAAAGCGATCTTTCCATTGTTGAATAAACCTGACAACCTCCTCTTCAGGGATCATCTTTCCGTTGATCCTGATCCGTTCCCTGAAATCACGATAATGAGGCGATGTGTACAACCCGGTTTTGAATCCTGCCTCCTGCATCACCGAGGCAATCAGGTTTGAGGTGGAACCTTTGCCATTTGTACCAGCCACATGGATGGAACTGAATTTCCGTTCAGGATTTCCCAAAAGCGCACATAATTCGATGGTATTGTTCAGATCAGCCTTATAAGCAGCTCCGCCGATACGCTGATACATCGGCAGTTTATCGAACATGTAACCGAGGGTTTGCTGGTAATTCATTCCTTCATCAATCACCTAACTCTATTCCGGGCGTTTTAGAAATTCAACTTTGTTATTTTCTCCTGCACTTTTATGTATTCCCCAAGCGCGGCAGCCCCATACCATTTATAGACTTCGGCTTCCAGAAGTTTTTCTCTGATGGCAGGATCAGTTTCCAACAAAAGAGCAGCCTCTTCTTCAGTTTTTACATTCAGTATAAAAATACCGCGGTATGATCTGTCATTTTTCCCCAGTGGGCCGGCTACTACCAATTTTCCGTCATCTGCAAGGCGTCCGATATTTTCCAAATGCCCGGCAAACAGACTGTCGCGGAGGGCTTTATCCTCAACCACCACTGACCCGGTTTTCAGAATCACGAAGATGTAGGATTTCATCCCGTAATCGTCGGCATCAAAGGTTTTGGCCAATTCAGGATCGTAAGATGGGTTTTCGGTTTGTGCAAATGATGAACTTAACAACATGGCAAGAAACACAACAAGGATCAGTATTCTCTTTTTCATTTGGCTTTTGTTCGTGTAAAAATGGCGACGATGGCTGAAGTGACCAATCCCATGACTGGCGCTCCAATCAATCCCTGCTTGATATAGCTGGCTATGTTGAAATATTTATCAGCTTCTGTTTGCTCCATTTTGCCCGACTCGACCACAAATTTGATCACATTGGGAAAATATTCCGGGGTAATGATGTTAGTAGTAATCAGTTGTGCCAAAGGGCTGAGGATAGTAACAACCAGCGTAATGATCAACCCTGAGATAAATCCCTGCAAATAGGTCATGGAGCCGGCGTAAAAGTTTCGCTTTTTATCGAGCAAAGCAAATACATAAACTGCAATGGCAGGGATGGCAATCAGATTGGTGTAGATTTCATGTTTATCAATATGTGTGCTGTGAAGCCCCGATATTTTCTCGAGGAACATCCAAACAAGGCTCATCAGGAAAAAGATGACTCCCCATTTAATTTCAATTTTGTATTTATTTAGCATAATTTATTGGTTTTCAAGTATTATTTTCAAGTTGTTTAGCCCACTTTGCAAATCGTTACCGATCATCCCTTCAAAATCCATGACGACCAGCATCAGGTTCATCGGGTATTTCATTTCTCCGCTAAATCCCCATTTTACCAAAGTTGAAGTTTCAGACAGCGACTCGGTGGTCATAAAAGCCAGCGATGTGGACTCGAATGGCTCAAGAAAACGCAATTCATAATCAATCCTCGCTCCAGGCTCAATGCGCGTGATTTCCTGTTCACCTTTTCCAACGTCCGGGTTATCCGATTCCCAGGCTGAAACAAATCCGACAGTGCCATCAGTTCCTCTGTATTCGGATTTCATCTTTGGATCTATCTTGCTCCAAACGCTGAACTCATCCTGGTTTTTCAGCATCAGTATATAATCAAATACTTCCTCTATGGGCTGATTGATCGTTACTTCCTTTACTACTCTGTATTCTTTTTTTGTAAACAATGCCACAATCAATGGGATAAGGATTACAGCTGCAATAATGATCCCGATAATTATCAGTACTTTTTTCATCGTTTCAGTGGATTAATGGTTTTGTGCAAAATCATAATTTACCATCCAGTTGATGCCGAACTGATCGGTACACATGCCAAACAAGGCATTCCAGAAAGTTTTTTCCAGGGGCATGGTTATCCTGCCGCCTTCGGAAAGTGCGGCAAAAAGACTTGTTGCTTCTTCTTCAGAATCAGTATTTACTGAAAGGGAAATATTATCACCAAAATTGGCTGTCTGACCAAACGTTTCGCTTGCATCGCTGCCCATCAGGGTAGTTTCTTTGCTGATCGGTAGTGAAACATGCATGATTTTCTCTTTCATGTCGTCGGGAACAGGCGAACCGGCGGGCATGTCTTTGAATCGTCCGATGTACGGAAACTCGCCGCCAAACACTGATTTGTAAAAATTGAAGGCTTCTTCGCAGTTTCCATTGAAGGTAAGATAAGGATTAATTGTAGTCATAAGAATTTGAGTTTGATGGTTAATAAACTAGTTGTATTGTAATCGTCAGGATTATGAATACCACAAACCTGAAAATGCCGGCCAAAAGTAGCTATATTGTTGATAATAGGGAAGAAAATTGAATTTTTTTGGCACAAACGAAATTCTATCATTTTGTTTTTAGGAAATGATAACTCGCCAAACAGTTATTAATAATGCCCCAGAACAGATAAAACCGTCACCACAGCCTCATTTTCGTCAATTTCATAAATGATCCGGTCTTTGCGGTTGAGCCGCCGCGACCAGAAACCTGACAATTCGTAACGCAATAGTTCAGGCTTTCCGGTTCCTGTTTTTGGGTATTCTTCAAGCTCATGAAAAATCGTTTCAACTTTTTGAATGGTTGATAGATCCCCGCTTGTGGAAATTTCAAGCAAATCCTTTTGAGCTGTTTCCTTTATTTTGATTTGATATCTTCCCATAAAGTTTCTGCTGTAACTGGAATGGAATTTTCAAATTTTGCCTTTTTGATTTTTGCAACAAATTCCGGGTCATAGGGACTAACGTCGGCCTTTTCGGTTTCAAAGGCAATCCCGAGTTCTTTGAGCAGTTGCTTGATCAGTTTCAATTTGCTACCTTCCGTCTGAATGATGATTGTTTCCATGGTGGTTGAAATTTTTTGCAAAAATAGATAACGATCAGGATCTTCAAATCTTATTATTATCGACTTCAGGTTTCTTAAGCTTTGATTAACCTTGACCTTTTTTAATCAACCGCATATAGTCGATGATGTGGCTTATTTTTCATTTGCTTGCCATAATGAAAAATTATACCCTTGCTCTACAATTTAATAATTTACATCATGAGCCTGTAAATTGCTCATTCACAGCAGAAACTAATCGAAAGAAAAAAAATCAAAAAAAAAGCACTCAAAATTAGTTTTTCCTATAAAGAAGTATCATCAACAAGTTCATTTTTAACAGGATCATAATCTGCAAAGGATCAGAAATTTGATGACAGGCCTAGGATGCAGAAGAAATTTTATTGAAGGCCATCCGGTTGAAGGGAATAAACTATTTTTACCCCTTGAATCATTTTCCGTGAACGTGATGCAGTTGTTTCGTCTGAAAATAAGTCAATTGTTGCCTGGCATGAATACGATGACATCAGCACTTTTTGTTCTGGCATCCCTGAACTTTACCTTTGTGAGCATGTTGCAGTCACAAAACCCTTATCAGGTGGTGTCGTTTGGCAAAGATGTACATGCAGGTGGAAATCAAAACTGGGGGATCAGTCTCAATGAGCGGGGAGAGGTTTTTATAGCCAACAATGCCGGGCTTGTTGTCATGGATGGCTCACGAGTTATGCTTTTTAAGCTCCCTTCTGAAACCATTATCCGTTCAGTGGCTTGTGTGGGTGAAAAGGTCTTTGCCGGTTCGTTTGAGGAATTTGGCTATTGGCAATCCGGAGAAGATGGTCGTTGGCAGTACAGGTCGTTGCTCCCCTTGCTAAAAGACATCAAACTCAACAATGATGAGTTTTGGAAAATAATCAGTCATAATAACCTCGTTTATTTTCAAAGTTTTGGAAATATTTTATGCTTTGATGGAAATTCAATTGAGTCGATCAAATTGCCTGATGCCGTTCTTTTTCTCCTGAAAGCCGGGGATCACCTTTTTACACAAGTCATCAACGGGTCACTTTACGAATTGATTGGCAAAGAATTGAAAAGGATTGAAAATAGTGAGATTTTCAGTGATACCGAAATAAAATCCATCCTGCCCCTTTCTGATGGAAAACTATTAATTGGCACAAGTTCGAAGGGACTTTTCAAATACAGTGACGGACTGTTTTCGGAATGGTACACAGAGGCTTCCGTTGAACTCAAAACCAACCAGTTAAACAATGGCGCTTTACTCGGTGATCTTCTCGTTTTTGGCACTTTACTTAAAGGGGTTTACATCATTGACCAATCAGGAAAATTAAAACATCACCTGCATAGCGGCAATTCGATTCAGAACAACACTATACTTTCATTACATGCCGGAGTAGATGGCAACTTATGGGTGGGCATGGACAAAGGTGTTGATTACGTTTGGTTTAACGCGCCTATTGAAGTATACAATGATGCTGAAGAAGGACTTGGTGCTGTTTATTCGGCCTGTCTTTTTCAAAACCGGCTCTTCCTTGGAACCAACCAGGGTGTTTATTATTATGAACTTCAACCTGACGGGGGATTATCGGCAAAAAGATTCATCGCTGATTCACAGGGACAGGTTTGGTTTTTAAAGGAGATTGATAACAATCTCTATTGTGGCTCCAATAATGGAACTTTCGTTTTAGCGGGCGATTTCATGCTGGAAGTTAGTGCTGTTAGTGGAGGATACAATTTGAGTGAGATTAGCATAAACGACACAGATTATTTGCTGCAAAGCACTTACAACAGCCTGGTACTTTTTAGTAAGCAGGACCACCTATGGAAACAATCAGCCACTATTGAAGGGTTTACCGCACCGGCAAGATTTCTCGAAGTGGATTATCTTGGCAATGTGCTACTGGGTCATTCCATTAATGGGCTTTATCTACTTCAGCCATCTCCGGGTTACCAATCCATTGAACAATTCCGAAAGCTTGATTCAAATGACGGCCTTCAGGTAAACACCAACAGGTTGTTCAGGGTAGATAACCGGATTTTAATTCCCGGTAAAAATAAGTTGCTTCAATGGAATGCTATCGAAGGAAGGGTTTCACCTTTCGAAGAGTTAAATGAACAGTTGGCTGAATTTTGTGCTGTTAAAACTATTGTTCCTGTTTTTGGCGACAAGTATTGGTTTGTAAGGGAAAGTGCAATTGGGATGTTTGAAATCCGGTTTCGCTCGGCCAAATTGCTATACCGGATTATTCCTGAAATGTTCGGGCTTGATCTTGTCGAAAATTACGAAAATATTGTCGCCCTGAACGACAGCCTGCATCTGATTTGTCTTGAAGAAGGGTTTGCGTTGTTAAACATTTACAAACTCAATCAACAGGAAGAGATCAATAAACCCCCAACTATCAGGCTGGCAGGTTTCAGTAACGAGTTATCAGAACAACAATTCATTGGTGTAGGTGAGTCAAACAAAGTAAGTAACCGTTTCAATAACTTTTTCATTTCCTTTTCATCACAAGAGCCGGTTGGCAGGAAAAAATATTATCAATATAAATTGGATGGAATAGATGATGGATGGAGCGACTGGTCAGGAAATACCGAAGTAAAATACTCGAGGCTTCCTCCCGGGCAGTACTTATTTAACGTTCGTACACTCACCGCAAAAGGTCTGGTAACCCCATCTGCAACTGTCAGTTTTACCATAAATCGTCCCTGGTTTCTGTCTTTTTTTGCAATTATCATCGACGCTTTACTGATCATTGGATTTGTTTCACTGATTATCATTTTTTACAAAAAGCGCAAATGGAAGCAAAAGGAGCTGGATTTAAAAAGGGAGAATGAGAAGATACGTCAGCAGAAAGATCAGGCATTGGCTGAAAACATCAAATTATCAAATGAGAAACTTCAGGCGGAGGTTTCACTGAAAAACCTTCAATTGGCCAAAAACACCATGGCAATTATCCGCAAGAATGAAGCACTCATCGAGATTAAAGATGAACTCGAGAAGCAAAAAGATGAATTGGGTTACCGACTTCCGGCAAAGTACTATGAAAACATGCATCACCTGATCGAGCGCAATATATCACAAGACCACGATTGGCAAATATTTGAACAACTTTTCGACCAGGCACATGAGAACTTCTTTCAGCGGTTGAAAGCAGTTTACCCTGACCTAACCACCAGTGACCTCCGGCTATGTGCCTACCTGCGGATTAACCTCTCATCAAAAGAGATTGCTCCTTTGCTCAACATTACCACGAGGGGAGTAGAGGAGAAGCGATATCGCCTTCGTAAACGGTTAAACCTGGCTGCCGAGCAAAGCCTTGCCGAATTTATTATGGGTTTCTAGTATTCTCAAAATCACTATTTTTTAGAAAACTATTATCCGTAAGAATGGCTTCCTCCCTAAAAATTACCAGATTTAGTTTAATAATTTAATGGTACTAAACTATTGATATTATGGTGTATATGAGCCTATTCTCCGTTTGTGATGTAGTGATGTTGTGGTTAGACTAATGATCCCATTCCCGAACCGAATTAATTATGTGGTGTAAAAATGTCGACTTGTCAACGTTTTAACTTATCTTTGTGAAAATTGATGATTTGAAAATTTCATTGACCCTTAAAGCCATTGACAATAATTGAAATTTTTATGAAAAGATCATTTATTGATGCACCGGGAGTTCAAAAATGAGAAAGTTTACTATTTCAGCATTCATTTGATAGCTTAATGACATGGATAAATATTCACCAAAACCTAAAACTTATGGTCAAATCATTACGAAGTTACAAACTAAAAAATGCACTGGCAATCTTTGCTGGGTTGTTTTTTTTAATTTCTCCGGCGTTTGCACAGCGTGTCATCCAGGGTGTTGTCACAGCAGGCAAGACAGGTGAAACCCTTCCGGGAGTCAATGTTGTCTCTCAGGGCACTTTAAGGGGTACATCCACTGACATTGATGGTAAGTTTTCTTTTGAAGTCCTGCCGGAAGACAAAGTGCTCGAGTTTACATTCACCGGTTACGATAAGCAAATCGTGGAATTGACCGCTGAGAACTTTTATAATGTTGTGATGCTTGAGGCACAATACATGCTGGATGAGTTGGTAGTTATCGGATATGGAACCGTTAAGAAGAGTGATCTTACGGGTTCGGTCAGCTCGTTGAAGCAGGAAGATATCCTTAAGACGACCGCTATCAACCCGGTGCAGGCTTTACAGGGACGCGCCACCGGTGTGCAGGTGACCACTACTAGTGGAACCCCAGGCGCCGGAGTGTCGGTTAGAATTCGGGGTGTGGGTACATTCAATGATTCGGAACCGATTTATGTTGTCGACGGAATGATCCTCAGTGACATTACGTTTTTGAACTCCTCTGATATTGCATCAATGGAGGTACTTAAAGACGCTTCTGCTACTGCGATCTATGGTTCGCGTGGAGCAAACGGCGTTGTGATCATTCAAACAAACCGCGGAAATGCTGACCAACTGAAGCCGGTTGTAAGTTTCTCCACTGAATTTGGAGTTCAGCGGATAGCCAATGAAATTGATCTTCTGAGCGGAAGAGAATTTGCCATCATTTCCAATGAAATCAAGCCAGGTTCATATAACAATGTGGATGCAGTGCCAAATACCGATTGGCAGGATTTGATCTTCCGCGATGCGCTGAAGCAAAACCACCAACTTTCGATTTCAGGTGCTACTAAAATGTCGGATTATTACGTTGGGATTGGCTTTTACAAGCAGGAAGGGATAATCCCTAAATCTGATTATCAGCGAATTTCCATTAAATTGAACAATACTTATCACATTAACGAAAAGCTGAGATTTGGCAACAATATTACTATTGCCCCCTACGAGTACCAGATTGCCCCAAACGTAACCTACTCGGTTTATCGCGCTCAACCTTTGCTTGAGCCTTACTATCCTGACGGAAGTTTTGGCGTGGTTTTCAATGTTGGAAATCCACTGGCTGAACTTGAGTATTCGAACAACTACAGGCGTGGTCTCCGCGGTGTTGGAAACCTTTTTATGGAAGCTGACATCAGTGATTTTGTGTTCAAATCAAGTTTTGGTATTGATGCTGCTTACATTAAAAATGAGCAATTTACCCCTGCTTATGCAGTGCTGAATCCTGATGGATCGCAGTCGCAGCAATACAACGAATATAGCGACATCTTCAAGGGTTCCAGCGATAACCTGACCTGGCTTTGGGAAAACACGGTAAATTATTCAAAAGAAATTGATAAACACCGTATTGATGCTGTTGGCGGTTTTACGATGCAAAAACTCCGTTCTGAAGAGTTCCGCCTGGTTGGACAGAATGTAATCCGCAATGAGAGTGACTTCTGGTATGTTCTCCCGTCCTATGTTCTTGATGAGGGAAACAACATCGACATGGTTCAGAGCATATACAACGGAGTAGATCCGGGGTATTACTATTCGATGATTTCCTATCTGTTCAGGGTAAATTATACTTACAATAACCGGTACATTCTGACCGCAACTTTCCGACGTGATGGTTCATCAAAGTTCAGTGAAGACAACCGTTACGCAAACTTTCCTTCATTTGCGGCAGGTTGGAACATCGGCAATGAAGATTTTATGCAACCGGTTGATTTTATTTCAACCTTGAAAGTGAGAGCAAGCTGGGGGCAGATCGGGAACGAAAAAATCAGCTATTTCGATCGTTTTGCCAGGGTGCAGTCAAATCTTTTGGCTATTTTTTCCAATCCGGATGCTGCCTATCCAGCCGCAAGCTATGGCAAAAGCGGCAACCCTGACCTGAAGTGGGAAACCACAACCCAGCTCGACATTGGGTTGGAAGTGGGTGTATTAAACGACCGGCTGATCGGTGAGTTTGACTTTTTCAACAAAACTACCGACGATATTCTTGTCGAACTCTCCACACCAGGTCATCTTGGCAACGGGCAAGGTCAAAAAGTGCGTTACAATGCTGCATCAGTGCTCAATCGCGGTTTTGAAATGAACATCAAATGGCGCGATAAAGTGGGGGAATTCAGCTATGGGTTAGGCTTTCTGGGAACACTTCTGCATAACGAAGTGTTGAGTATCGGAGGCAACAGTGGTGTTGACTCTGTTCTGATTGGTGGCGGACTTGCCAACGGGCAGCAGGTAACACTGAGTAAAGTCGGACTGCCAATAGGCGCCTTTTACGGATATGTTACTGATGGAATTTTTCAAACCCAGGAAGAACTCAATGCTTATCCCCATTCATCCCAGGCAGAAGTTGGAGACCTGCGGTTTGTGGATGTAAATAAAGACGGCAAAATTGACGGACAGGACAGAACCAACATTGGTTCACCGATCCCGAAGTTCATTTTTGGATTCAATGTTAACATGGCTTACAAAAATTTCGATTTTTCTCTTGATCTGCAGGGTCAAACCGGGAACAAAATCTTTAATGGTAAGGATGTAGTCCGACCTGACCCTTATAATTTTGAACAGCATGTCTGGGATCGTTGGACGGGACCTGGAACAAGCAATACTGAACCAAAACCTTCGTTTGGAGGTTACAACTTTTTACCTTCGGACAGGTTTATCTATGATGGTTCTTACGTAAGGGTGCGGAACGTGATTCTTGGTTACACCTTGCCAAAATCGGTAAGTGAAAAAATATCCCTTCAAACTGTAAGGGTTTACGTGAAAGGCTCAGATATTCTGACATTTACAAAATGGACCGGATACACTCCAGAAATCGGTAGTTATGATGTGTTATCAAATGGCATCGACACCGGTGTTTATCCCATTTCAGCAGTTTATTCAATTGGCTTAAATGTAACTTTTTAATCCTGAAGATCATGAAAAAAATAATTATTCCAATAGCATTACTATTTGTTATTAGTTTTTACGGCTGTGAAGATTTTCTCGATGTAAAACCACAGGGAGAACTGACTCAGGAAGCTTTTCCAACGTCAGCATCCGATGCCCAGCTAGCCACCAATGCAGTCTATTCAACCATCCGCGCATGGTATTATCACTCCGGCGGATATCCCATTCTCGATATCATGTCCGATGATGCGCTAAAGGGCAGCAACCCGAATGACCAGTTGAGTACTTTAGGACCGTACGATAATTTTTCCATCACCCCTTCTCAGGACGGACTTGATCGTTGGTGGGCAACGCTGTACGAAGGAATTAAGCGCGCCAATGTGGTAATCGAGAAGGTTCCGGAAATTACAATGGATGAAACACTTAAGAACAGATATATTGCTGAAGCCCGCTTTCTGCGTGGGTTATATTATTTTGACCTCGTGCGTGCATGGGGTGGCGTTCCGCTTGTAACCACGATCACACCACCATTGAAATTAGAGCGGTCGGGAGCAGATGAAATTTATACATTGATTTTATCCGATCTTGAGTTTGCTAAAAGCAACCTTCCCGAAAAGAGCCAGTATTCAGTATCCGACCTTGGACGAGCCACAAGAGGTGCAGCTAAATCGCTTATGGCTAAAGTTTATCTATTCCGCCGTGATGTTGGAAAAGGCGACTTTACCAATGCTGAAGCCCTCCTTCTCGAAGTGATTAATTCGCTGGAATACGACCTCGAATCCAACTTTGCCGATGCTAACGGTAAAGACGGCGAGCATGGTGTGGAGTCAGTTTTCGAAATCGGCGCCATGGAAACTGAAGGCGCGGTTGGGAATCAATATGCCAACACGCAGGGTGTGAGAGGGACTCCAAACCGTGGATGGGGCTTCAACCGCCCCTCTGAAAACCTTAGGTTCGCATTTGATGAAAACGACCCAAGGCTTGGTTTAACCATCATTGACCTGGGCGATGTGCTGGACGATATCGAAATCCTCGGCGACGGCACAACGCCTGATTTTGTTTATGACGATCAGGGGAACATCATCGAAAGAGAATGCTACAACCAAAAAGTATGGATCCCCGGCACATCCACCAACACGCAGTTTGGTCATAACCGCCGGCTGATCAGGTTTGCTGATGTATTACTTATGGCAGCTGAAGCTTTAAACGAAAACGGGAAATCATCCCAGGCACTCGTTCACCTGAACAGGGTGAGAGAACGGGCAAGAGGAGGAAATTCTTCCATTTTACCTGATATAACAGTTACTTCCCAGGATGAACTTCGTGACCTGATCATCAATGAACGTCGTTTTGAACTGGCATTGGAAGGACATCGATACTGGGATCTGGTGCGCACGGGCAAAGCTCCTGAAGTACTCGGGCCATTGGGGTTTGTTGCCGGCAAACACGAGCTGATGCCAATCCCACAGAATGAAATTGATATCTCACAAGGAACTTTAACACAAAATCCAAATTGGTAATTTATTTTTTTATTGTTTAACTAAATCTTTTAATTTTATGAAAAGTAGAAAAGTGTTTTTAGGTTTTATGGCTGCGTTAACTCTATTCGCAGTAGTTGCTCTTAACAGCTGTAAAGACGATGATCCGGTAGAATTGGTGTTGAACACACTGGTTTCAGGTACCATTGATCTTAACGGCGCCACCTCCCCGACAACAGTGCCGGTAAATCCGACCATTGTTGCTACATTTAGTACCAGCGTTGATCCTGCTTCGGCTACAGCCAGCACAATCAAAATGACTCAGGATTACGACAATGCTGACATCGCACTAACCATCACCGTATCAGGCAATACAATTACTATTGTTCCTGCTCCACCGCTTAGCAACGGAGCATTGTACAAACTGATGTTTTCAGCTGATATCAAATCCACTGAAGGTAAATTCCTGACTGCAACAGATCGTAATTTCACCACCATCGGAACTTTTGTTCCTGCCGGAGCTATTGCTCACTGGAATTTCGAAGACAATGCCGATGACCAGATTGGTCCATGGGATCCGGCTGCCAATGCTATCGTTGACATCACCTACACTGATTCACGTAATGCTACTGCCGGTAAGGCAGCTACTTTCAATGGTACCACCAGTATCATCGAAATCCCTAACGGCGATCTGCTCATCAATACGGACAATTTCACCATCTCCTTCTGGGTAAAAACCAAATCGGAAGGTATCACACATGGCCATTTTGTGATGGGACTTGGTGCATTCTGGGGCCTTCAGTTTGAAATCTTTGGAGGATATGACGGAGCTAAATTTGCCATTCAATATGAATTTGAAGATGGTACAACTGGCGCTGAAGATATGTGGTTCCCCTCAGATGCTACCGATAATACAAATGGTGGATGGCAAGGATGGGATTTTGCAAAAAGCATACCTGCCGTTGACATGATCGGGTTACTGAAAGACAATTGGCTGCATGTTACCTATACCTACAATGGGCCTGAGCGTAAAGGCACCTTGTATTACAATAGCGAAAAGATGAAGAGTTTCGACTTTGACCTTTGGCCCGACGGCGATGCCAAGAGAACAGTTAAAGGGATGAAATATGCTGGTTTAGAACCAGATGTGGTCAATGAATTTGCATTGGGTTTTATCCATTCAAGGGCTGGTATCCTATGGGATAACGAACCATGGGGCGGCTATGATTTCCCGGATGCCAACCACTTCAAAGGACAACTTGATGACATCAGGTTCTTCCACAAAGTGTTGACTCCTACCGAAATCTCTTTGATGTACAACTCAGAAAAATAGTTTTGGTAATTAATAGTTGAAGGGGGAGAGCAATCTTTCCCTTCATTTTTTTCTATTCAAAAACATCATGAAAAACGCACTCAAAATTCTCAGCGCCTTATTAATGCTCTCCATAACAATTTCCTGCAAACAGGAGGACGATATGGTGGATGCTGGGGTTATTCAGCTTACAGCAGCAGAGTTTGGAGGCGTTGTGTTGTCCGTCGATAATCCTGCGACGAACCTCCCGGTCAACGGAAATAGTGTGATGAAATTCAGTACCGCCATTGATACCATTACAGCCAAAACCTCAATTTCAATTTTCAATCAGACCGGACAGACAGCCGTTCCGGTTAAATTTGCTTTTACAAATGACCTTACCCAAATAGAATTAGACCCCTTATCCGATCTTGATTTTACAACAACCTACAGCCTGGTCATTACTAACGACTTAAGAGGAGTTCAAAAAGAAACTTTTACTGGTGTTACCTATACCTTCAACACCGAAAATGGCCAATTGAAAATCATCCAGATCACCTTGAATGGCCAGCCCTTTAATACCAACCAGACCCTTCAAAACGTCAATTATGAAAATATTTCGATCGCAGTCACATTCTCTGAAGCGATCCCAGGAGAAAACCTCAACCAGTTTTTCAGCCTGATCCCTTACATTCAAACCAATATAAATCTCTCGGCAGATCAAAAAA
The DNA here is from genome assembly GCA_014860585.1 of Bacteroidales bacterium. Lineage (NCBI taxonomy): Bacteria > Pseudomonadati > Bacteroidota > Bacteroidia > Bacteroidales > Bacteroidales bacterium. The sequence continues at coordinate 33,531 of JACZJL010000104.1, forward strand.
CAGTAACTGTCAGCAATCAGAATAAGCTTGATTATTACACTAAATACACTTTTTACATTTCAAACCAACTGGTGTCGCTGGATGAGTTGACCTTCGCCGGGTTTAGTAACCAGTTTATGACAGGCCTTGATCCATCCTATAAATTCCCACTGATCAGCGACGAAGAGTTGCTGGACAAGGTTCAGTTGCACACCTTCAGGTATTTTTACGATTATGGACATCCGGTGAGTGGTCTGACCCGTGAGCGGAAAGGCTCCGGTGAAACAGTAACCATTGGCGGCAGTGGATTTGGCCTGATGGCACTTTTAGTTGGAATAAAACGAAATTTCATTACCCGAACTGAAGGCATCGAAAGATTGAACGCAATTGTAGATTTCCTCACCACAGCTGACCGGTTTCACGGCGCCTGGCCACATTGGATGAATGGCTCAACCGGAAAAACAATTCCGTTTGGGACTAAAGATGATGGCGCCGATCTTGTAGAAACTTCCTTCATGGCAGCAGGGCTGCTTACCGTTCGGCAATACCTGGACGAAAATGTAGCCTTTGAAGCGGATTTGAAATTAAAAATCAACGCTTTGTTAAACACAATCGAGTGGAGTTGGTTTACACGCGGCGGGCAAAATGTACTTTACTGGCACTGGTCGCCCAATTATGACTGGCAAATGAACATGCAGGTAAGAGGTTACAACGAAGCATTGATTACTTACTTCATGGCAGCTACTTCCGTTGATTTCCCCATTGAGGCTTCGGTTTACACAAATGGCTGGGCCAATAACGGCTCGATCATCAACGGTAAAAGTTTTTACGGGATTCCACTGCCGGTGGGTTACGATTACGGCGGTCCGTTGTTTTTCGCTCATTATTCCTTCCTCGGCTTAAACCCGACAAATCTGAGCGATAACTACGGTAATTACTGGATGCAAAACATGAATCATTCGCTGATCAACCGTCAGCACTGCATCGTCAATCCTTTCAACCATGTTGGTTATAGCGAAGATTGCTGGGGACTTACAGCCAGCGACGATCCGGCGGGTTACAAGGTCCATGAGCCGGTGAGCGGCCGCGACAATGGCACGATAACTCCAACAGCCGCTTTGTCTTCGATGCCCTTTACCCCGGAAGAATCTATGACTGCAATGCGTCATTTTTATTTTGTTCTGGGCGACAAACTTTGGGGAGAATACGGTTTCTACGATGCTTTTAACCCGGGACAGGGCTGGTGGGCAAATTCCTATTTAGCCATTGACCAGGGACCGATTATCGTCATGATCGAAAATTATCGCTCCGGGCTTTGCTGGGACTTATTCATGTCGGCGCCCGAAACTCAGGCGGCAATGATGAAACTGGGATTCGCAAATTAACTGCGCCAGAATTTACTCCGATCTGCGGGTATCATTTTGCCTTTTTTTGAGATCATTATTTCTGATCAATTGAATGAATTAAATTTTTAGCATAAAAATATTTATCCAAATGAACATCAAAATAATCGCATTCATAATCGCTGTTACCCTGAACGCTTGCCAGCAACCACAAACACAACAGCAGCTTACGTTCACATCTCACGGAAAAGTTGATTACCCCATTACTCCAGAAGATGAACTGATGCTCGATTCCATTCAGCAGAAAACCTTTTTATTCTTTTTACACGAACACCACCCTGAGTGGGGAATCGTAAAAGACCGCGCAGCAGCATGGGCGCCTTCGAGCATTGCTTCGACAGGTTTTGGCATTCCGTGCTTTGCAATTGGCACGGAAAGAAACTGGATTACCCGTGAACAGGCTGCGCAGATCACACTCAACATGCTGAATTTTTTCATGAATTCTGAACAAAGCACTGACACAGCTGCAGCAGGTTACAAAGGTTTTTACTACCATTTCCTGAGGATGGACACCGGTAAACGTGAATGGACATGCGAACTTTCGTCAATTGACACCGGACTGCTGATGATGGGAATAATATTTGCCCGGAATTATTACAATATTGATAACGAAACAGAGCGCGAAATACGCCGGCTGGCTGGCGAACTATTGGAAAGAATAGACTGGAATTTTATGGACATGCCGGCCGGAAGTCAGCATCCACACACGATTTCCATGGGCTGGTCGCCCGAAGAAGGGTTGCACAACTGGGGTTGGACCGGTTACAATGAAGCCTTGTTCCTCTATGTTCTTGCAGCCGGGAGCGGGATGGAAAATGTCGAACGAAGCTACAATTCATGGTTGAGCACCTACAAATGGCAAACTCCCTACGAAGGGCTTTCACATGTGGCTTTTCCCCCATTGTTCGGACATCAGTTTTCGCAGGCATTCATTGATTATCGCGGCCTTATTGACCCGTATATGAAAGAAAAAGGGATTGATTACTTCGAAAACTCACGCCGTGCAACCTACGTTCAGCAACAATATGCCATTCAAAACCCCCATGGCTGGGTTGGTTATGATTCGCTCTGCTGGGGCGTTACAGCAAGTGATGGCCCTACGGAGATTTATAATTTTGATGATAAAAAGTTCCTCGGTTATGCCGGAAGAGGAGCTGCCGGCCCCGATTACAATTATTTCGATGACGGAACCATCGCACCCTACGGGCCGCTTTCGTCGCTGCCGTTTGCTCCTGAAATTGTGCTGCCGACAATCAGGGCAATGATCGAAAAACAGGGGGACAGCATCTGGGGAAAATATGGTTTCTATGATTCATTCAATCTTACCGCCAACTGGGTAAATGATGATTTCATCGGCATTGACCAGGGGCCAATGCTCATTATGATCGAAAACTTCAGGACTGGACTGGTGTGGGATTATGTGATGAAAGACCCGATCATTCAGGATGGATTGGCAAAGCTGGGGTATTCTTACCTGCAATAATCACTTCAGTAGCAAATGGTGAAATAAACTAAAAGTAAAATGATGAAAAATCAGGTCAACTTGAAAATTACTTTTACAGCATTGTTGTTTCTCACAGCAACAATCATTTCGGCTCAGGGTAGAATGCTGGATGAATTTGAAAGCAAAGCCGGTTGGGATTATATCAAATCTGACGGAGTGAATCTCAATCTATCCAACGAAAAAGGATTGACCGGCAACGCAGTCCGGTTTGATTACGACTTCACCAAAGGAACCGGCTATGGAGGAATCCAGAAACTCTTCCCCATTGATCTGCCCGAAAATTATGAATTTACCTTTTTTATCAGAGCCGAATCACCAGCCAATAATTTTGAGATCAAATTCATTGATAGTACCGGGGAAAATGTCTGGTGGGTGAGCAACCGCAATTATGATTTTCCCGGAGAATGGAAAAAAATCCGCATCAAAAAGCGGCACATCAGCTTTGCATGGGGACCTACTGAAGATCAGCATTTAAAACGAATTGACCGGATCGAATTTACTATAGCATCATTTGTGGGCGGCAAAGGCACGCTCTGGATTGACAACCTGAAATTTGAGCCGCTTCCCCCTGAAGTTCAATCCTATCCTCAGCCCATTCTAACAGCTACATCTTTTGTAAAGAAGCTAAGCCCTGTGATGATGACCGATGGCGACTTGGAAACTCATTGGCTAAGCAAAGGAGTTACCAACCAGCAGGTGATCGTTGATTTCACCACCCGGCGGGAGTTTGGCGGATTGCACATCATTTGGGCAAAAGGTCTATCTGCAAAAGGTTTTGAGATAATGGCCTCAGATGATGGGATAAAGTGGGAAAACATGTATTCCGTGAAATCCAACCAGGGTGAGGTCAGTTTTATCCGGCTGCCGGAAGCTGAAGCAAAGTATTTGAAAATAAACCTTTTGCAGGCCAATTCCGACATGGGTTTTGGCATAGCTGAATTGAAATTTTTAGATGTAAAAAGTTCATTAACCATGAACGACTTTTTGATTTATGTTGCTAAAAACTCCCCTGAAGGAGATTACCCGCGGTATTTTCTGGAACAGGCCTCCTACTGGACTGTTTCAGGTGTTAACAATGACGTGAAAGAAGCCATGATCAACGAAGATGGGATGGTGGAGGTGGACAAGGCATTGTTTTCGATTGAACCAGTGATTAAAACAGCGAACGCTCTTTATAATTGGAGCAATGTCGAATCTTCTCAATCATTTGGTCTGAATGGAAAAGCCGGTGAACTTCCATTTGTTCCGACGGTTGCGTGGCAATGTGATGACATTAAATTTGTTACGGGAATAATTTCAACTGGTGAAGCCAACAAAAATTCAAGGCTGAATATCCGCTATTCATTCGGGAATCTCTCCGATCAACAAAAGGATTTTGAGTTTTATTTATTGATTCGCCCTTATCAGGTGAATCCATATTACCAGTTTTTAAATTTGGCAGGCGGGGCAGGAAAAATCAGGTCAATCATCGAAGAAGAGGATGGTGTAATTACAGTGGACGACAAAGTAGTGCTTTTACAACGGAGATTTGATCAATTTGCCGCGGGATCTTCCGATGATGGCAACCTTGTAGAATTGATCCGCAATGATTTACTGCCCGCTCGAACATCGGCAATTGACCAAAATGGTTTAGCAAATGGCGTCATGAAATATTCCATCACCCTGAAGCCTGGCGAAAAAACTGAGTTTTATGTGGTTGTTCCTTTTTATGGCAAAATGCCTTCTGATGTTAAACTGAGCAATGCGTTTGTTGCTGAAGAATTTGCCACGATGTCGGATTATTGGAAATCAAGAGTGGATCACATCCAATTCAACCTGCCGGAGTCGGCTGACCGGATGATCAATGCTTACAAGGCCAATTTGATCTATATCCTGATAAATCGGGATAAAGTTGGGATCCAGCCCGGTTCAAGGTCGTACGAAAGAAGCTGGATTCGTGACGGCGCGCTAACTTCCTCTGCGTTGTTAAAATCGGGTATTGTGGAAGAAGTGAAAGATTTCATTGACTGGTATGCCGTACATCAATACGAAAGCGGCAAAGTTCCATGCGTGGTTGACTTCCGCGGCCCCGACCCGGTTCCCGAACACGACAGCCACGGGCAACTGATTTACCTGATTCGTGAATACTTTAACTTTACCCGGGATACGGCATTTCTTCAGTCAAAAAATCAATATGTCCTGAAGGCAGTCGAATACATCGAATCCCTCGTAGCCGAGCGGTCAACAGATCATTTTAAAAATGGCAACGACAGCATCCGGGCTTATTACGGACTGGTTCCGGAATCTATCAGCCATGAAGGTTATTCGGCCAAGCCCATGCACTCTTACTGGGACAATTTCTTCATCATGAAAGGGCTGAAGGATGCGGTGGAAATGCAAAAGATTTTAGGGGAAAAAGATAATTATCAGCACATCAGCAAAGTGAGAGACACTTTCAGGGAGAACCTTTACAACTCCATTGACCTTGCCATGGAAGTCAGAGGAATTGACTACATCCCCGGCTGTGTTGAGCTGGGCGATTTTGATGCAACGTCCACCACCATTGCTTTAACTCCGTGCAACGAATATAAAAACCTGCCCAAACCAGAGGTTTACAACACATTTAACCGTTATTACGAATTTTTCAAAAACCGGAGAGATGATAAAATTGAATGGGTGAATTACACGCCTTACGAAAACCGTTTGATCGGGTCATTTATCTTCCTTGATCAACCCGACCGGGCGCACGAACTGATTGATTTTCTCCTAAACGACCAGCGCCCTCAAGGCTGGCATCACTGGGCCGAAGTGGTCTGGAACGATTTCCGCATCCCGCGCTTTATCGGCGACATGCCGCATACCTGGGTAGGCAGTGATTTCGTCAACTCCATCCGCTCGATGTTTGTTTATGAAAATGAATATGACAATTCGCTTGTATTGGCTTCAGCGCTTTACCAGGACTGGATTGATGCGCCCGGGGGGATGTCGGTTGAAAATTTGCCAACCTATTACGGTGACATCTCCTATTCAATAAAAAAGGGAACAGATCATTACCTGTTTACAATTAATGGAGATGTAAGACCCCCCGCTAACGGAATCAAAATAAGGAACTTCAACGGGTCCAAATTGCCGGCGAGAGTTACTGTGAATGGTGTGGAAACCAGTCATTTCAGTGAAAAGGAAATTTCGGTACATGAATTTCCTGCTTATGTGTTGATTTACTATTAACCAATCAAAAAATTCCTTTATGGAAGAACAGGTAGCAGTGGATGCCAAAGGCACGGGGAGTGGGGATAAAATACGTTTTTCGCAGTTGGCCGCTTATGGCGCCGGAGGTATTATTCCCATCGCACTCTTCAATATTGCGGGGATACTCGTAGGGTTGATGGGGAACATCAGCCTGGGTTTGAGCGCTTTCTGGCTTGGAGTTATCCTGATCATCCCCCGCTTATGGGATGCCGTTTCCGATCCATTGATCGGCCATTTGTCGGACAATACACGGACACGCTGGGGACGCCGTCGGCCTTTTCTTTTAATCGGTGGGATTTTGGTTGCTGTCTTTTTCGTCCTGATGTGGTGGATACCCAAAGGCGAGATGGTGCGTGAATTTTTCCCAAGTGAGTCAGGTTTCCAGGCCTTTCAGCTCGTTTACATTTTAGTCTCACTGCTGTTGTTTTATACTGCATGCACCATTTTCGAAATCCCGCACGGCGCCCTCGGCATGGAAATGACTACCGATTATCATGAGCGAACCAGGCTTTTTAGTGCAAAGAGTTTCATAGGAAACTTGTTTGCCATGAGTACACCCTGGCTGTTTGCCCTTGCCAGCATGCCAATTTTCAAAGGCCCCGGAGGCAACGAGGCCGATGGGATGCGCTATGTTTCGATCATGATAGCAGCCATCCTGATTCCGCTTTCCTTCTGGTGGACCTACAAATTACGCGAACCCGGGTTTGTCAGGATTAAAAAGCAGGAAAAGACCCCTTTCTGGAAAGACATGAAACATACCGCCGGAAACAGGAATTTCATCATGCTCACATTGACTATTTTCACGCTGGCGATGGGTTTCAATTTCGTCAACCTGCTCGGTTCGTACATTCCGATTTTCTACATTTTTGGTGGAGATAAAGTTGCCGGCGCTTACCTGCTTGGCATCAATGGCACCATCTGGGCAGTCACCGGTGTGCTGGCCGTTTTTCCTCTCAACTGGATCAGCCCTAAAATCGGGAAACGCAGCACCCTCTCGATTGCTATTTTACTGATGTGCCTGGCGCAACTTTCAAAGATTGTTTGTTACAATCCTGAATACCCTTACCTGATCATCATTCCCACCATTTTGCTTTCGACCGGAATGTTATTTTTCTTTACCCTGGGGTCTTCGATGGTAGGGGATATTTGTGATGAAGATGACCTGAAAACCGGCCATCGCACCGAAGGAAGTTTTTACTCGGTGTTCTGGTGGTTTATCAAAATGGGGACCGCTTTGGCCAGTTTTGTTGCCGGTGCCTTGATCGTTTTCACCATGTTCGACCAAACCCAGGTGACTAAGGTGGATGCGCTGCAGGGCAGCATAAGGGTATTGCAAACCGAGGTGAAATCTTTGAACGATGGTAAGGCCGGCACAGCAGATTTTGAGGAGATGATTGATAATGCACGGAAACGATCCACCGAATTGATGATTCACCTCGAAGATAAAACCCTGAAAACCAAAAAGAGTACCGACCATTACAGGGAATTGATGGAACACATGTCGGGCGTCAACAGCAGGATTGACAATCTGAATCAGGATTTACCTCCTGAGATGTTGGAAAACGAACTAACTAAAATCGAAAAGGAAACCGTGCTACTTACACAACAATCCCCTTACACATTGTTGATGATGAGGGTCGTAGAGATCGGTCTGCCACTGCTGCTGAGCATCTTCTCAATATTCTTCATCCTGCGCTACTCCCTGACCGAAAAACGATCGCATGAAATCAAAGCGCTGTTAAGCCAAAGAAACAGGGAAAGAGAACATGAGGAGAATAAGAAACCAGAGCCGGGGATCATTTAATTTGAAAATTTTAAGACCATGAAATTCAGCATTAAAGAAAGCAACTTTTTACTTGACGATAAGAAAGTATTTTTACTCTCAGGGGAAATTCATTATTTCAGGATCAAACGAGAGCTTTGGGACAAACACCTCGAAGCCGCCAAAGAGGCTGGCCTGACGACGGTCAGCACTTATGTACCCTGGGCATGGCATGAGGAAGAAGAAGGCATTTTTGATTTTAATGGAAAAACTTGTCCTGAAAAGGATCTGCTGGGTTGGCTTCAGCGCTGTCAGGCTCATGGCCTGCATTGCATTGTAAAGCCCGGCCCTTTCATTTTGGCCGAATTTCGTGGGGCAGGGCTGCCAGACTGGTTTGTAGAGAAATTTGCCGACCAGGTAAAAATGCGCAAACGCAATGGCGATATCGTCCAAAGCGATGGTGTAAACCTTTTTCACCCTGTTTTTTTGGAAAAAGTGGCGCTTTGGTACGATCAGATCATGCCGCTGATCAGCGAAATGGAAATTTCAAAAGGAGGCCCTGTGATCATGATGCAGATTTGCAATGAGATTGGCGTCTTCTCATGGCTGACACACCAGGCTGATTATGGCGACGGAGTAAAGGAGCGTTTTGTCAAATTTTTAAAAAACAAGTTTTCAACTATCGCTGAATTGAATAGCCTGTGGGGGACAGATTATGCTGACTTTTCCCAGGTCGAACTTCCTCCCGACGGCAAACTGCCTTACAGTTCAAAAGGTGATCGTGGTCGTGATTATGAGTGGCATCTTTTCTGGCGAACTTATTATGGCGATTATCTCAGAATGTTGGCGAAGATGGCAAGAGACCGCGGGGTTACAATTCCATTTTACCACAACCTCCCGGGCTGGATTTATGGTAGCGGTTACGAATTTCCGGTCAACATCACCATGTATGAGGATTTGTTTGAGGAAAAGAGTGAAATCATTTTCGGAGTGGATCACATCCCGGAATTCTTGTCGTACCGCAACATGCACGACGACCGGATTATCAACGATATCACCCGTGCGATGCAGGGTAACAAACCGCTTTTCGCTGCCGAATTTCAGTGTGGCTCCCGCGAATACCACGTGGTAACCAACCCGCGTGAAATGGAACTTTTTTACAAAGCAAGCGTGGCCAATGGCCTTGTGGGTTGGAACTATTACATGTTTTCGCAGGGAAGAAATCCTAAGCGAAAAGGCTATTCCGGAGAGACTTTTTATTGGTTTAATCCCCTGACGCCGGAGGCTGAGCGGACAAGCGCTTTCCCTTTGGTTAAGCGGATGAATAGCATCATCAAAACATCCGAAAGCTTCATTGTTAGTGCTAAGCGAAAAGCTGAGATTTGTGTACTTTTCTATCCTCCCTACTACGCCACCGAACTGGAAAGACCTGAAACTGGCGCCAGCAGTCTGCAATTTAACGCGTCATCCATCCGTCGGCCTGCTTATTTTGACGGCCTGCTTAAAGTGCTCCAGGTGCTGAACATTGATTATGATATGGTTGACCTCACAAAAGCAACCGCCGACAACCTGTCCAATTACAAACAGGTCTGGGCTTTCAGCACCGATGAAATGAATGCGAAAGATCAGGAAACATTGGTTAAATACACAAAACGCGGCAGCAACCTGATCATTTTCCCTTACCTGCCCGATCGCGAAATGTCTCAAAAACCTTGCACCATCCTTCGTGATGCACTTCAAATTCACCCGTCAGGAAGCGAAATCATTGACTCGCCTTTGGTTGATATTTTTGATCTGAAAGATATCAAATGCGCCAATCCACAAATCATTTATGATGAAAAACAAATTGGCGATGCAGAGGTGATTGCAAGGACGATCAATGGTACGGTTTGCGGATTTGTAAAAAAACTTGGAACCGGAACCGTGATGCACCTGGGAACCTGGATCGGATTTGATACCGAAGGCCACAAACCGGTGTATGAAGCTATACTGAAAAAATCAAATGCCAGACTGAGGCAGGCATCAACAAATAACGAAAATGTTGCTGTCAGGGAGCGCTTTACAGCAGAAAATACTGCCCTGCTTTTTGTCGGAAATTATTACAACGAAGAGCAATCCGGAACGGTGAATTATTCTCATCCCGAAAGCGGCGAAAGCATCTCCATCCCTTATTTTCAGAAGGCGGGTCTATGGCCCGCGCTCTACGGCGTATTATCACCGGTTTGTCTCGAAATTGCATCTGGACTGAAAATCCTTCATTGTACATCTGATATGTTGAAAATTCAAAAAAATGGTGATCAGGTGGAAATTGAACTTTATGGAGATCGCGATTTGGTCGGGGAAATTGTTTTTGAAGGAGAAAAAGCTTTACTGATTAAGTCGGCAACCATTGATGGCGAGCCGGTTAAAAAGAATTTTGACAAGAATCGGGTAGTTTTCAATTACCCGCACAAACATAAAAAGGAATTTACCCTGGTTATTGATTTGTAGCCGTTGGAGCCAACATACAATCAGTTTAATTTTTGAGTAAAAAACGTTGATGAACATGAACATTAAGAACACCTTAGGACTAAATATTGAATTTCTTGAAAATGGCTCTATTAAAAGCATACAAGCCGACCCTATCCGGATTGGTCTGAAAACCACGACAGCTTATTCAAAACCTGGAGCCACCATTTATCTCAGAAAGAAAGCACAGCCTTTTGAGTTTGTTTCTCTTTTTGGTGCTGAAAATAGCCGCTTTTCGAAAGTTTCAGAAGATGCCATTGTTTCAGTTGGTAGCTGGAAGGAGATTGATTTCAGGTGCACACTCAGGCTTTCACAGAAAAGTAACAGTTGGCAGATTACTGTAGATATCGTCAACTCCTCTGAAAGTCAAGCTGAACTTGACCTGATTTATGTGCAGGACGTTGGTCTGAAGCCGGTTAACTCCGGGTTGATCAACGAATATTATGTAAGCCAGTACCTCGAAAGACGGGTTTTAGAAGACAAGAAATTTGGCGCTGTGGTCTGTTGCCGGCAAAATATGAAAGAAGCCGGCGGGCATCCCTGGTTGATGCTGGCCTGTAAAAATGGTGCAATCACCGGAAGTACCGATGGAATGCAGTTTTATGGCAAAACCTGCCGTGAAACAGGAATTCCGGAAGGCTTGCTAACGGACAGGCTTCAGGGAGAATATGCAGGAGAATCGCCGGTTGTGGCCTTACAGGAGCAACCTTTTAGACTGATTGCCGGAGAAATGCATCAAAGTGTTTTTGTGGCACATTTTTTACCAGATCACCCTTTGGCCACTTCAGAAAAGGATTTGATGCACCTGCCCGAAATTATTGCTGAATTTGAAAATGAAGTCACCTTTCCTGATCCTGTTGAATGGCTTGTTCCTACAAGAAATCTTTTCAATAAAACTACCTTTCTGCCGGCGGAGAATTTGAATGAGGAGGAGCTGACCACTTTTTTTGGAAAAGAGCGCCGGCATCAGGAGCAGGAAAATGGACAATTACTTTCATTTTTCAGCAACAAAAACAATCATGTCGTGCTGAAAGCAAAGGAGACCCTGGCCGACCGACCACATGGCCACATCATGCAGGCCAAAGCCGGTTTAGTGCCTGATGAAAATATTGTTTCCACAACTGCCTTTATGTTTGGCGTTTTCAATTCACATCTCACACAGGGAAATACCAATTTCAACACATTGCTTTCGGTGTGTACCAGCCAGTTTAATCTTTCACCTGAATCGGGTCAGCGGATTTTTGTCCAAATCAATGGTATTTACTATTTGTTAGGCATTCCGTCAGCTTTTGAAATGGGGTTGAATCATTGCCGTTGGATTTACAAGCATGGCCTTCATTGCTTTCAGGTACGCACCTGGACATCCAAAACTACGCCTCAGGTCAACCTGGATTTCAAAGTGATCAGTGGCTGTGATTTGGAACTGTTGATCACCCATGATTTTGATGAACTCAACGGATGGAAAGTAACACATGGAAAAACAGCTGATGAATTTGTAATTCTGCCAAAGCAAGGAAGCATGATCACCGGCAGATTTCCTGATGCACAATTCAGGATTATCGTTCAGAGTAATCGTACTGATTATGAGGTCATCAATGATGAAAAGTCATTCTCCGGTCAAAAATCCTACCCTGGTAATTTGTTTACACTTAAAGTAAAGCAAACCTCAGAATTTTGCCTGAGTTTTCTTGGTGAGGTCAACTCAACCTCTAATTTGATCAACATTGAAAATGCCGATAAACAATGGCTTTCAGATTGTCAGGAGGCAAGGACTGCCTGGCAGGAAATGAGTTCAAACCTGAGTTTGGAAAGTCAGCATGAAGACATTAGGGCCATCAGCGAAATATTGCCCTGGTATGGTATGAACGCCATCACCCATTTCCTGACTCCTTACGGGCTGGAGCAATTTAGCGGGGCAGCCTGGGGAACACGCGATGTTTCTCAGGGTCCGCTGGAACTTTTACTCACGCTGGGAAAATATGCTGAGGCTAAAGAAGTGCTGCGTATCATTTTTTCAAACCAAAACACCGATGGAGGCTGGCCGCAATGGTGGATGTTCGACAGTTACGCTGAAATCCGTGCCCACGATTCCCACGGTGATGTAGTTTACTGGTGCATCATTGCTTTGAGCAATTATATCAAAGTCACTGGCGACGTAAGCATCCTCAGTGAGCAGCTTCCGTATTTCAACAGCCAAGAAGTTACACCGCTCAGCGAACACATGGAGAGGTTGCTCGGGATGATCACCGGGTCTTTCATCCCAAATACTGCATTTGTCCCTTTCGGCGGCGGCGACTGGAACGATTCGCTGCAACCGGTTAATAAGGAACTTGCTGAGCGACTGATATCAAGCTGGACGGTAGAAATGAATTACCAGGCTTTTACTGAGTACCGGCAAGTTTACGCAAAAACAGGCCAACACAAAAAGGAGAAAGAGCTGGCAGCCACTTGCGACATAATCAAATCCGATTTCAACAAATACCTTGTAAAAGATGGCGTGGTGGCTGGCTATGGTCTGGTTGAAAATGACGGTACTATCAGCGTGTTGCTGCACCCGCGTGATAAAACAACCGGCATCAGCTACAGTATTTTACCCATAGAACGCGGCATCCTGAGCGGAATTTTTTCGAAAGAACAGGCAGTAAAACATCAGGAACTGATTGAGCAACACCTTACAGGGCCGGATGGCGCCCGCCTGATGGACCGTCCGTTGACATACAAAGGGGGAATCCAGACCATTTTCCAACGGGCAGAAAGCAGCACTTTCTTTGGTCGTGAAATTGGTCTGATGTATATTCATGAACATATCCGCTATGCTGAATCCCTGGCCCTGACAGGCAACGCCGATGCTTTTGTGAAAGCGCTCCGTCAGGCCATTCCGGTCGGCTACAGAGATATTGTCCCATGCGGGGATATTCGTCAGGCCAATTGCTATTACAGCAGTTCCGATGTGGCTTTCAGCAACCGTTATGAAGCTGATGAACGTTACAACGAGATCAAAACCGGCAATTTCACACTTCGTGGCGGCTGGCGCGTCTATTCCAGCGGCCCGGGGATTTACATCGGAATAGTGATCACCAGGTTGCTTGGACTGCGTATTGAAGCTGACCAAGTTATCCTTGATCCGGTTATACCCAAATCATTTGATGGATTTTCTGCCTCAATGAACTTCCTTGGCTATCCCATCACCTTTATTTACCGGATTAAAGAACATTGCTTTAATCCAAAGGTCATCATGATTAATGGAAAGACAGCCGCTTTTGAGTTAGAAGAAAATAAATACCGCAAGGGTGGAGCAGTTTTGCAGTTGGAGCAGTTCAAAACCATGCTTGATCAGAAGGAGAACATCGTTGAGATCGTTTTATAAAAATTTGCTCTGTTATGAGATCTAAATTGCATTTGCTGATCGTTATCTGTTTTTCACTGCTGGTGGTTGGATGTTCCTCAGGGAAAAAGCAACCTGTAAATGAGGAGATGGAAGATTTTGTTGAGGGGCTGCTTGCACAAATGACCCTCGAAGAAAAGATCGGACAAATGACCCTGTTTGCCGGCGACATGGATCAAACCGGTCAACTGAAACGCAAAGACATTGAGGAAGACATCAAACTGGGCAGAGTAGGAGCAATCTTTAACAATTACGGAGCAATTAACACCCGCAGGCTTCAGGAATTTGCGATAAAGAACACCCGCTTGAGAATCCCTCTGCTCTTTGGACTTGATGTGATTCATGGTTTCAAAACAATTTTTCCGGTTCCACTCGCTGAAGCTGCAAGTTGGGATTTACAAGCCATTGAAAAATCAGCCCGCATTGCAGCCATCGAAGCCAGCGCTGTGGGGTTAAACTGGACATTTGCGCCTGTTTGTGATATTTCCCGTGATCCTCGTTGGGGTAGAATTGTGGAAGGCGCCGGCGAAGACCCTTATCTCGCTTCCCTGATCGCACGTGCAAGGGTTAGAGGATTTCAGGGTGAAAATTTGAAAGCAAACAATACCCTGGCAGCATGCGTAAAGCATTTTGCTGCCTATGGCGCTGTTCAGGCCGGAAGAGAGTACAACAGTGTGGATATGTCGGAACGTATGTTGCGCGAGGTTTACCTGCCTCCGTATCAGGCAGCAGTTGATGAAGGTGCTTTAACGCTGATGACCGCTTTCAATGATCTGAATGGCGTTCCGGCATCAGCCAGCAAGTTTTTGTTGACCGATATTTTGCGCAATGAATGGAATTTTGACGGTTTTGTGGTGACCGATTATACTTCCATCATGGAGTTGATACAGCATGGCGTGGCAACAGATGAAGCGCAAGCCTCTGAAATTTCGTTGAAAGCCGGAGTGGATATGGATATGCAGTCAGGTTTTTTTCAGAAGGAACTTGCTAAACTGGTTGAGCAAAATATCATTGAAGAAGAACAGATTAACACCGCTGTTCGGCGAATTTTAAAAGTTAAATATCAGCTGGGTTTATTTGAAGATCCTTTCCGCTATTGCTCCGATGAGCGGGAACAAAACGAAATCATGGCGCCTGAGTTTCTTGAAGCGGCCAGGGATATAGCCAGGAAATCCATCGTTTTGCTAAAAAACAAGAACAATTTGCTGCCTTTATCAAAAGAACTCAAAACCATTGCCGTGATTGGCCCTCTGGCTGATGCCAAAATTGAGATGAATGGCAGTTGGGCTGCAGCCGGTGATAGATCAAAGTCGGTTACTTTACTGGAAGGGTTGAGAGCGAAACTACCCGAAATGAATCTGATTTTTGCCAAAGGTTGTGAGATTGACGGAACTGTAACCGATGGATTTGCGGAAGCCATCGCAGCGGCCATGCAGTCCGAGGTGGTCATTCTTGCAATTGGTGAAGCCGCCTCGATGTCCGGAGAGGCTGCCAGCAGGTCTGACATTGGGTTGCCGGGCGTTCAGCAGGAACTGGTCGAAGCATTACACAAAACCGGAAAACCCATCGTAGTTGTGCTGATCAATGGCCGGCCTCTGACGATCAACTGGATTGATGAGAAAATTCCCGCCATTATTGAAGCCTGGTTTCCCGGAACTCAAGGCGGCCATGCCATTTCCGATGTGTTGTTTGGCGATTACAATCCATCGGGAAAGTTGCCGGTGACCTTTCCAAAAAATGTAGGTCAGATTCCCATTTACTACAGCTCGAAAAATACCGGGCGTCCATTTGATCCCAAAAACAAATACACATCCCATTACCTCGATGTCTCCAATGATCCGCTGTACGTTTTTGGTTATGGACTGAACTACACTACTTTTGAGTATGGAGAAATCATGTTGGATAAAAATTCCATGACTGACTATGAGACCCTCGAAGTGTCGGTTGAAGTAACCAACACAGGAAAAATCGCCGGAGAAGAGGTGGTGCAGCTTTACATTCAGGATGCAGTTGCTTCTCTGACAAGACCTGTTAGGGAACTCAAAGGCTTTAAAAAAATAATGATTGAGCCAGGTCAGTCTGTAACAGCGACATTTACCATCAAACCGTCTGACCTGGCTTTTTATGATCAGGACATGCATTTTACTGCTGAAAAGGGAGAATTTCGTATTTATATTGGGGGTAATTCACGTGACACAAAGTCAGCAGTTTTTGAACTTAAATAATTTTTTGTGGCTTTTTGTACTGAATAATTAGCTTTGCACAAAAAAATTCTGCCCTATGACATTCTCTACCATTGACTACATCGTTTTTGGAGTTTACTGCTTCATCATCATCGGACTGGGTTTGTTTATTTCGACCCGGAAAAAAAGAAGCGAAACCGATTCAAGTGATTATTTTCTTGCCGGCCGCGCACTGCCGTGGTGGGCTATCGGCGCTTCGCTGATCGCCTCCAATATTTCAGCCGAACAATTCATCGGCATGTCAGGTTCGGGCTTTGCCATCGGTCTTGCCATAGCCTCCTATGAGTGGATGGCAGCATTAACCTTGCTGATTGTTGCTGTTTTCTTTCTTCCCATTTTCCTGAAAAAGAAAATTTTTACCATGCCACAGTTCCTTGAAACCCGTTTTGACAAAAGGGTGAAAACGGTGATGGCTATCTTTTGGCTGATCGTTTTTGTATTTGTCAACCTTACTTCCATTCTTTACCTCGGTGCACTTGCCATGGAACGCATCATGGGTGTGCCGATGTTTTACGGAATCATCGGGTTGGCGGCTTTTGCAGCGCTTTATTCCATTTACGGCGGATTGAAAGCCGTTGCATGGACGGATGTAGTGCAGGTAGTTTTCCTTGTCGGGGGCGGATTGCTTACCACTTATTTCGCATTGAATTATCTGGGTGGCGACCGTGGATTCCTTGAAGGATTCAGGCAATTGCTCGTGATGGTGCCCGAAAAATTTGACATGATTCTCGAAAAAGGCTCAATGATGGTTCCCGATGGGAAAGGTGGTCTGAAGGATGCTTATCTTGATCTTCCCGGTATCAGCGTGCTGATTGGCGGGATGTGGGTGGCCAACCTCTACTATTGGGGTTGCAACCAGTATATCATCCAGCGCGCACTGGCAGCCAAAAGCATCCGCGAAGCACAGAAAGGGCTGGCCTTTGCAGCTTACCTGAAAATATTGCTCCCATTGATTGTGGTCATTCCCGGAATTGTTGCTTACGCCCTGCAGGCTGACATTGCCAAATCGGATGAAGCTTACCCCTGGCTGCTCCATAGTTTTGTCCCTTCAGGAGTAAAAGGGCTTGCTTTTGCTGCACTGGTGGCCGCCATCGTCAGTTCGCTCGCATCCATGATGAACAGCGTAAGTACGATCTTTACGATGGACGTTTACAGGGAGTATTTTAATAAACATGCATCAGAACAGAAGCTGGTTAGAACCGGTCGGATGGTGAGCACAGGTGCGCTGCTGATCGCCATTTTTATCGCCCCCTTGTTATCCAATCTTGACCAGGCATTCCAATACATACAAGAATTCACCGGGTTTGTAAGCCCTGGTGCGCTGGCTATTTTCCTTGCCGGATTTTTCTATCGGAAAGCCACATCCAACGGCGCTCTGGCGGCAGCTATCGGAACTTTCGCCTTTTCATTGCTGTTCAAGATTTTCCTGCCAGAAATGCCCTTTATGGACCGGATGGGTATTGTTTTCCTGCTCTGCGTCGGGCTAATTTGGCTGTTTGCCATCCTCCAGGGGAGCAAGGTGCATACCAAAGCGATCACTATTCATAAATCGCAATTCCACACCGACAAGGCTTTCAAGGTGGCTTCTGTTGGTATCATCATTATTCTGATTGTCC
The DNA here is from genome assembly GCA_014860585.1 of Bacteroidales bacterium. NCBI lineage: Bacteria > Pseudomonadati > Bacteroidota > Bacteroidia > Bacteroidales > Bacteroidales bacterium. The sequence continues at coordinate 51,159 of JACZJL010000104.1, forward strand.
TTTATGCTGTTTGGTGGTAAACGATATTTTTGATAGAGAAGAGTTTAAAGGTCACACTTTATGATCGTAGATATAGGTCGCAAATATACCTCTTCGTTAAATGAAAATTCGCAGTCAGCAAATATTGTATTGCAATAGAAAATTCAAACATCACTTTTATGAAAAATCCTTTATTTAAAAAAATCCTACAGCTCCTGGCGCTCATCGGCCTGCCACTTTTATCCTGCGCCCAGAAATCTCTTTTCGAGAAAGCAGTATTTGTCAGCGATTCAGACACGCTTCCTTACAGAATTTTGTACCCGGATGATTTCGATAAATCAAAAAAATATCCACTTCTTCTTTTTCTGCATGGGTCTGGTGAACGGGGAAATGATAATGAAGCACAACTCAGGAATGGCGTTGATTTTTTTGCCACTTCCGATAACCTGAAAAACTTTCCCGCAATTGTGCTTGTCCCGCAATGTCCTGTTGAAGATTATTGGTCATCGGTAGAAAGGACTTTGGATGAAAAGGGAAACCGGAAGTTCAATTTTTCTGAAGAATTGGAGCCAACCCCCATCATGCATTTGCTTACCGATTTCCTGGAGGAATACCGCCTAAAACCATGGATTGACCTTGACCGTTTGTATGTTGGCGGCCTTTCGATGGGAGGCATGGGTACGTTTGAATTGTTAGCCCTCAGGCCCGATTGGTTTGCAGCTGCCTTTCCGATCTGTGGTGGCGGAGATCCGGAAAGCGCTGTAAAATATGCCGGAAAGACTTCCCTCTGGATTTTCCATGGCGAGGTTGATGATGTAGTCCCTGTTGTCCGCTCCGTCGAAATGGCGGATGTAATCAATGAAGCCGGAGGTGACGCCCGGCTGACCATTTACCCCGGGGTTGGACATGCCAGTTGGATAAATGCGTTTAAGGAGCCGGAGTTACTGCAGTGGGTTTTTTCGAAAAGGAAAAAACATTAAGACAAAAGGGTGGATCTGCCTGGTCAGCTTACTCAGAAAACCCTAATATTGAGACTTCTTATTGTAAAATCAACTTTATCACTTCCTGCTGATGGCCGGCACTGATCCTTGCCAGATAAAGTCCTGGCTTTAATTGACCCGATTTCCATTCGAGAATCTGATTTCCAGGTGACATAAACTGACTTTGTTGATTGATTATCTGGCCTTTGGAATTATAAATATCGATCGAAACTTCCAGATTATCAATCAAATTAAAGGTAAATAAAAAATTTTCTTTCGAAGGATTTGGGGAAACCCTAAACCAACCACTTGATTGATAAATTCCTGGTTCCTCAATCGAAGTGTTGAGCCATTCCGGTTTTTCAATTTTCACGCTCGAAAAGAGTTTGTATTCTCCAGGTTCCAAACTAACAGTAATGGTGTTGTTTGGGACACTTAACTCCGACTGGGTATAAAATTCATACCAGGTTCCCTGGCTTGGCCAGTTGGGGGTTACAGTTGTGGCGGTCGTTCCGAAATTTCCCAGGACTACGACATTCATTGAACCATGTTTTAGGATGATGGACTTACTTGAGCTTGTCACGTTCAGGGTAAAATCGGTTGTGCTGAACACATCATGAGTGTTTTTAAGATCAATCAGCGCAGCGTAAACATTGAACAGATAAGCACGCCGCCAGTCATCCAGGTAGAACCAGCGAATAGGTTTTGGACCTGTCCGGCCATTAAAATCAATGTCCACATCATAACCATATTCGCCAAACTGCCAGATCATTTTTGGTCCCGGAATAGTAAAGAAAAAGTTAGCAGCCAGTGCCATACGCTGCAATGCAATGGTGGTGTCTTTTGTGCTGTAACCTGCTGCACTGGCGCCATAAAGGTAATTTTTATAGAGCAGACGCTGCTCATCATGGCTTTCCATATAGCCCATGACGTGTGGATCGTTCCAACCGCGCTTTTTATAAGAAATCCATGAAAAATCGGAGTTGGCGTTATAGCCCATCGTGGCTTCATTGTAATTGTAGTTGAGGTTACCCCACAACATCATCCCGTTGTTGGAAAGTACGGTTTCTTCAGAGTTATCGGCGAAATGCTCAAGGATGACGTAAGCATCAGGGTTAGTCTCCCAAATGGCTGCAGAATAGTCATTCCAGATATCAATCCTTGTCTGATCATAATTCCCCCATGCCCCTGTATTTCCTAGCGTATTTTTCTGGGTAAATCCTTTTGAAAGATCGAACCGGAAACCGTCAACGTTGTATTCGGTAAGCCAAAAGTCGTTGACCCGCTTGGTGAATTCTCTTGTAGCCGGGCTTTCGTGATTAAAATCGAAACCAACGTTAAAGTCATGTTTTGCGATTGTGTTGTAATATGGGCTGTTACCGGCAGGGCGATTGTTGGCTTGATCCCACCAAAGCATCACATTGGGAGAAGTACCGAAAGAGTGATTAAGCACCATATCCAACACCACAGCAATTCCATTGGCATGACATTCGTCAATAAAGGCTTTCAGCGTGTTTTTCGGACCGTAATATTTATCAACGGCAAAGTAGTAATTCGGATTGTAACCCCAGGAAATGTTTCCTTCAAATTCGTTAACTGGCATCAATTCAATCACATTCACGCCAAGTCTTTTGAAATACCCAATGGTATCAATCAGGCTCTGGAAAGTATGCAGCGCGGTGAAATCGCGCACTAAAAGTTCATAAACTACCATGTCCTCAACTGCTGGTGGGGTAAAATTTGTAACCTGCCATTCGTAAGGCTCTTGCGCTGTCTGCAACACAGTAGCTATGCCTGACGTCACTCCGCTGGGATAGCTGATCAGGTTGGGATAGGTGGCATTGTTGATATACTGGTCATTCCAGGGGTCGCTCACCTTCTCGGCGTAAGGATCGCCAATCCTGATTTCACCATCAACCTCGTATTGGAAAATGTATTCCTGACCTGCAACCAGGTTGTTAATTTGAACCCAGTAACGGTTGCTTTCAGTAGTTTTTTTCATGTAGAAATCCTCGTTGTGCTCCCAATTATTAAAATCACCGAGTACGAACACAAAACTTTTGAAAGGAGCATAAAGAGAAAGTAAAACGGTGTTGTCGTCGATATAGTTAATCCCGTCAACCATCCCAGCCGGCAAGTCGGCAATTTCGGGTGCGGGAATAACGAAATAAATGAAAGAAGCAGAAATTGAATTTTCCTCATTTTTTGCAACCACTTCTACAGGAATATCCTGCCAATAACCTGCAGTGCTTGTTGCAATGATTTCATAGTTAATCTGAATTCCTTCAATGGCCAAATGAAGTTCATTGTTAACATAGAGAAACATTGAATCGGCCTGTGGGCTGGCAGCTACAACGGGCAAAATCTCATTTTCGACCATCATTACCCTGTCGCTTGCCGGCTGGCTGATGATGATGCTCAATCCGGCTTCGAAAACATCTACAAACAGATCAGCAGATTGGGTTTGGCTATCAGCGCTTCTGAAAACGAAAGCCATCTTCCGGATGATCTCACTGGCCGGCACTCCATAAAATGCCCTGATATTTGGTGCAATGGTCAGGGTGTATTTTTTGTTTCCAATACTCGTAAGTTTTGGTTGGGTATCATTGTTATTCCAACTCCCGATCACATGCTGCCAATTAGTGTTTCCTTCAATGATTACGCCCGTGTGTGTGTAAACATCCCCGCTATAATTTTCGAGTGGTGTACCGGTTGCATCAAATGTTAGGAGCACCTGATCCATGTCTGTCGGGTATTCAGGAACAGTAGTGATCTGACTGTATGAGAAAAGATAACATAACAGCACTGTAAGGGTTAGAAATAGCTTTTTCATTGTGTAAAAGATTAAAATTCGTGATTTATTAAGTGACAAAAGTACAAAGATTTATAAGATGGTGAAGGCTAAGTTTGCCTCGTCTGCACTTACGCAGAAATCACTCCCTGCTTTTCAGACTGGCAATCGAAAGCAAAACACCCAGCACCACCCCCAGCAAGGCGGCAAATAAGATACGGAACTCTGCAGGAAGGAGGAAAGTTATGGTGTGAGCAGGATACCAAAACAGCGGAATGGTTTTTTTAAACACAAAGTTCCACTGCACATCCCAGTTCATATTTTTCATGATTTTACCAAATGCAATTGGACTGAAAAACCCGCGTAAGGTTCCACCATTAGCCAGAATGTGGGTATCGGTGATCTTGTGAATGGTCATAAAAACCGGGGCGAAAAAAGTGTTCATGGTCACACTCACAGTAAAAGCAGTGAGCAGTTGAAGGCCTGAAAATGTTTGGAAGAAGTTCTGGTTTAATACTTCTGCCGGCTTCATCTCTCCAAAATTCACGCCCATTACAGCCAGCATCCGGGGCGCCCCTTCGCCGAAAATGATAAAAGCCATCTTGATTCCAATTCCAAGGATTCCCCAAACCAGCGCCCGCGGAACAATACCAAAACCATGCTGATGGTAACTCCCGGTCCTGACTCGCAAACCAATCACCTCACCGGTTGTCGAAAGGATGGCAAATTTGATGAAACTGATCCAGAAGGGATGGTTTACATTAAATTGATGGTAAGAATCTAACACCGGTTTAATCAATACGAAGGGTAAAAAGAAGGCGACTGCGCCCAGCAAAAAGAAATAATCCTGCCTTTTCATCTCAATTTTATTTCAAAATATACCTACAAACATATTCTTTAAATTCTGATTCGAAAGAAAATTTTTCAATGAAAACATCAGTAGATGATAACGATTAAAAAAAATATACTTTTGTTAGAGATACAAAAACTAGAAAATAAACCATTAAACTTTAATTATGAGTGCATTACAACAGTTTCTAAGGTTAAAAAAGGTTCCGGTTTTGTTCGGAGTTCTTTTAGCTGCGACGGTGGTTTACATGAGTTCATGCAGTAAGCTTCAGGATAATTTCGATTTTGATAAACTGGTAATTCCTGATTGGAACCCGGAGTATGCCATTCCTTTAGCCAATTCAAGTTATGCTGTGAATGATTTTTTTTCGGAGGCCAGCCAGGAATTTATTCATGTGGATGAAGCAGGATTGATCAGCCTGGTATATACCAGCGACCAGTTGTTTTCGTCACCGGCTGAGGAATTTTTCTTTCTCGAGAACAGGTATTTTGATCATGAGTTCGCATTATACCTGCTTTCATCTGGTGATACGGACACCCTTAGCGGGCAGTTTTCGTACTCTTTTTACTCAACAGCAAATAAAAAGCGCATTGATTCTGTATTTTTCAAAGCAGGAACCTACTCCTTCAAAGGCAAAACGAACCTGAACAAAGATAATGCTCAACTCACCCTCAGCATTCCGGAACTCATCCATGTTCAGTCGGGGGAAACGCTTAAACTCGAATTTTCGCTGGACAACCCGGGAGGGCAGCAGGAATGGGTGGATTTTGAGGTGGTTACGAACCTGGATGGTTACAAATTGATCATCAACCCGGAAACATCCGGCGGAACAAATAAGATCAATGTATTCAGCGAGCTGATTGTGGAAAGTGACCAAAATCCAAATCTGTCTCCCTACGATATGGAAATCAGTGGCGACATGCTAAACATGAAGTACAGCGATTTTTATGGCTACATGGGGATGGATAGTTTTAAATTCATTGACACCATCAACATCGATATTTTTAATAGTTCAATTGGTGGAAGTGTGGAAGTTGGCCCGGATGCGTTGATGTTCGTAGTCGAAACCCACAACGCAATTGGTGTCCCCATCAGATTTAAGGCTGAAACGCTGCAGGCCTATTCTCCTTATACTTCTCCGTTTTATGCAGATGTTTTCCTCTTTGGCGAAGGAACGGAAAATGAATTTGACATACTTTCGCCAACACCGGCTCAAATTGGCCAGAGTGTTTATACAAAAATCGATTTCGGCCAGACCAACTTTCCCGAGGTCTTTCTAAACCTGGCTCCCCGTGAATTTTATTACGATTTTGACGCCATTCTTAACGCAGACGACGACAGTACTGCGCAAAATGTGCTGCAGGATACGAGCAGAATTTCGTTTGCAACTGCACTTGAGTTTAAATTATTCACAGCCATCGATTTACTAACCCTTCAGGATACGCTCGATTTCAGGATGGAGGGCACAACCATTGATGAAATCGATTACCTCCTCGTAAGAATCAATACCGAAAACGGATTTCCGCTCAACGCAGGCATACAGCTTTATTTCGCCGATGCAGAATTCCAAATCATTGATTCCCTCATTTACGATGCTGATAAAAGGATAATTGCCGGAGGAGAGGTAGGACTTCCGCCTCAACTTAAGGTGATTAAGTCAACCAAAAAAACGACAGATATCAGAATTGAAAAACCCCGGTTGGAAAAAATTCTGGAAGCAAAAAAAATGCTGCTCAATGCCAGCTTGTCAACAACCAATGGAGAGTTGGCCAAAATATATGACGACTACAGCCTGACGCTGAAAGTTGGTGCAATCACCGGATTAAACATCAAAAACTAAACTTTAAACTGAAGAGCAATGAAAAATCAAGATCTATTTAAAGTCGCCGCTTTTCTTGTGATGGTTGTGTTTTTTACTTCAAATACAAATGCACAAAACGACAGGTCGCTCTATTTCCTCCCGGGAATTCCGCAATCGAGATATATGAACCCGGCGAATTTTCCTGACCATCAGCTTTATGTTTCAATACCAGTGCTTTCTACGGTAAAGTTCGGATTGGAAAACACCATGAATTATGATGACCTTTTCCAGCAGCAAGGTGATTCAATCTACCTTGACAGGGATTATCTGCTGGACAACCTCAAGGATAAAAATTCGATTAATTTCGATGCCACGGTTGAGCTTTTTTCATTGGGATTCAAGGTGAAAAAGAACTATTTTGCTTTTCGTATGTCGGATGCCGGCAATTTTAATTCCACCATCACCAAAGAAACCATCCGCTTTGCTCTGTATGGTAATGGAAGTGAGGAGTTTTTAGGTAAGACAATTGATTTGAGCGGAAATGCAATCAATTTTTCCTATTACCGTGAATATGCTTTTGGATACACCCGTAATATTGATGAGAAGCTCAACGTGGGGATGAACATCAAAGTGCTTCAGGGCATTGCCAATGTTTCAACAAATGACCTCAGCTTTAAGTTGCTTACTGATTCTACTGACTTCACAATTAAGGCCACTTCCAATATCGACATCAATACTTCAATTCCTGATGATTTTGAAGGTTCGATTGTTGATCTCGTACCCGGCGATAAGAATCCGGGCTTTGCTTTTGACTTCGGCGGTCAATATCAAATCAACGACAAATGGTCAGTTTCTGCCGGAATGCTTAATATTGGATTCATAAACTGGAAAAGTAACCTGAAAAATTACCGGACAACCAATCCTGGTAATGAGTTTGTTTTCGAAGGATTCGAGTTAAGCGACTTTTTTGAGGACAAAGAGTTTAATAACGAATTGCTGAATGATTTGCTTGACTCTATTTCAGATGAAATCGGAGTTACTGAGAGGGCGCTGGAATACCGGACTACCCTTCCGGCATGGCTTAACCTGAATGCAAACTTCAACCTTACACCAAAAGATCAGTTTGGCGCTTTGCTGCGAAATCGATTTCTAAAAGACCAAAACTGGACAACCTTTACCCTGGCTTACTCACATTCGTTCAACAATAGGGCGAGTATTCTTGTTTCCAATACCTTTACAAAAGGAAGTTATTTCACCCCGGGGTTAGGTCTCACTGCCAATCTGGGACCGGTTCAGCTCTTCTTAATCAGCGAAAATGTTACTGCTCCATTGTTTGTCAATACAGCGAGATTTTATTCAGTACATTTTGGGATCAACATCGTGATCAGACCAAAGAATAACCAGGTTGTTGAACCGGAAGCTATTGAGCCTGAATTGAAGCAGGATTAATTCCGGTTCTGTTCTGACCGATGAACCGGTACTTTACATTTACTTTTATCATGCCATCATTGCTTTCACAATATTGAAAGCACCTTCGTAAATCTGGCTGATGTTTGCATTAAGCATGTAACAGGGTGTTGTGAAAACATTGTTTTTTTTGTCATGAACCACCTGACCGTGCGAAGTCTTCACATGCTTCCCACCCATTTTTTCGATACCTATAATTGTACCCTCATCCTGGCCGATTGTTACTTCAGAACTGCCTATCAGTCTTGCAACAATGACCGGAGCAATACATAAAGCGCCAATAGGCTTTCCTTCAGCGTGGGTACTTTTCACAGCATATGCCACATCAGGATTCACTTCACAGGCATCTCCCATAAAAGCAAAATTGCACAGGTTTTTGGCTGCCCCAAATCCGCCGGGCATAATCAATGCATCAAAATCATCAGGCTTGAATGCTTTAAGGTCTTTGATCTTACCTCTTGCTATCCTGGCTGATTCTATTAAGACATTACGTTGCTCTTTCATTTCTGCCCCGGTAAGGTGGTTGATCACATGATGCTGATGAATGTCGGGGGCAAAAATTTCGTAGGTACCACCCTGCTGAACAATTGATAGCATGGTCAGGGTAGCTTCGTGAATCTCGGCGCCATCGTAAACGCCGCATCCTGAAAGAATTACTGCAAACTTTTTCATAGATTTTCTATTTTTGGGTTAAAATTTTCGGGGGTTAAAAATCAATCTTCATCCAACAAATTCATTGTTGCGATGTTATGTTTGCAAAACTAACAGTTTGATGACGATTTTGATCTTTTTACTATCTTAAAAATTTGAAAACAATGAACTTCAAGAGGATTCTGTTCTCCTTAGCCATCACTGCTGCCTGCTTTGCATCAGTTGCTCAACCCATTGTCGGCTTCTCGCCGGAAACAACTTTACAACACATCCGGTTTCTTGCTTCCGAGGAGCTAAAAGGACGTAAGTCGGGTACACCGGAGGCTTTCATAGCAGCCGATTACATCAGGAGCGAATTTCTTATATCCGGTGCTCAACTTATGGGCGATGGTGGATTTCAACAATTCGAAATTATTACAGGTATTTCTCTTGGGCTGGATAATGCATTGCAAATCAAAGAACAAACTTTCGAAATAGGGGAGGATTTCACACCACTCCCTTTTAGCAAAAATGGTTTTTTGACCGCAGAAGCAATCTTTGTGGGATATGGACTGGAGATTTCAAACGACAGTGTCAAATGGAACGATTATTCAGGAGTTGATATTAAAGGTAAATGGGCTGTAATGCTTAGAGGTGAGCCTAAATCGGAAAATGGTACTGCCCTGGTTTCCGGTAATTTTGATGAGCGTTTCAAGGTCATGATTGCTCAGGATCATGGCGCCGCCGGGGTAATCTTTGTTTCGGGTGAACAGCTTGATAGTGAGGACAATTTATTGAAATTAACCTATGATAAAAGCCCGGCCACATCTGGAATTCCCGTAATCCAGATTAAAAGAAAGGTAATAGATGCCGAACTTTCAACGATAGGTCGGAACATTGCTGACCTTGAATCGGAAATTGCCATGAAGAAGCAACCGGTCACAACGGATATCCCGGTTACCATCAGTTCGCACGTGGATCTGGTAAAAGATCTGGCAGCTGCTTACAATGTGATAGCAATGATTGAAGGCCAGGATGAAATACTTAAGGATCAGTTTATTGTAATTGGCGCCCATTACGACCACCTCGGATTGGGTGGTTTTGGCTCAGGATCACGCGTGCCCGATACCGTCGCAGTGCATTACGGCGCCGATGATAATGCTTCGGGTGTGGCAGGAATTATCGAGTTGGCAAAACATTTCTCAAAACGTGAAAATCTACCCCAGCGGAGTCTTGTTTTTGTGGCTTTTGACGCTGAGGAGATGGGATTGATTGGTAGCCGGTTCTTTGTGAATAATCCTTTGATTGACCTGAAAAATGTGAATGCAATGATCAACTTCGACATGATTGGCAGATTGAAGGAAAGTAATACCATTTCGATTGGAGGAACCGGAACATCCTTGGAAACTGAGGATATTCTAAATCAGCTTGCTGGCAAATATCCACTCACCCTGAGTTATTCTGCCGAAGGATTCGGTCCTTCAGACCATGCTGCATTTTATGCGAAAAATATTCCTGTATTTTTTATTTCAACCGGAGCACATGCCGATTATCACACCCCCCGCGATAATGAGACTGGCATCAATGCTGACGGCATGGTAAATGTACTTGATTTCGGTGCAGCGCTAATTTCAGAATTGTCTGACCGCCCCGAAATGCTAACTTTTCAGGAAGCAGGCCCGTCATCGCGCAGCGATCACCGTTATAACTTTAAGGTTACCCTTGGCATTATGCCCGACATGACTTCTTCGGGAAACGATGGCCTGAGAGTAGAAGCAGTCCGTCCCGGTGCACCTGCAGCATCCGGTGGAATGCGTAAAGGAGATATCATTACAGCTATCGACGGCAATCCGGTTGGTAACATTTATGATTACATGGGACGACTCAAAAACCTTGAAGCAGGTCAGGTGATTTCAGTGGATGTCATACGTGATAGTAAGCATGAAGTGTTGATTATCCAGCTTTAAAGCAGAATTGGATGGAAACTTTTAACGACATTATCAAAGGTCACAAGCCGGTACTTGTGGATTTCTCGGCAGAATGGTGTGGACCCTGTAAGATGATGGCGCCAATTCTCAGGGATTTGGCACAAAAGATCGGAGATAAAGCCCGGATCATTAAAATTGATGTTGATCGTAACCCTGCTGTTGCTCAAAAATATCAGATCGTGAGCGTTCCAACCTTGATCATTTTTCAAAATGGTCAGATTAAATACAGGCAATCCGGTGTTATACAGGCACAACAGCTCGCTGCACTGATCGAAAAGTATTCGGTCAACTAACTGTATGACATGTGGAACCTTACATTAAGCAGCGTTCCATTTTTTCAGGGGCAGTAGTGGTTAGTTTTTAAATCTTCAGGTAAAGAAACAATTTTGTTTATTTTTACACCTGAAAACATAAAACTGATCAGCATGAAAAAATTCTTCCTGAACCGCAGAATTTCGATTAGAATTCTGGTTCCGTTTTTTTTGTATTTTGTTCCCATTCTTTTATCAGCTCAGGACTGGATAATGGTGAAAGCGTTTCAACCTTCCCAAACCCTGCATTGCATCCGTTTTGCCAATCAGGATGTGGGCTATACGGTTTCTACACTCTATAACGGGAGTACCTACAATATCCATAAAACCACAGATGGAGGTGCCACCTGGATGGATCAGAGTTCAGGTTTTACGGCCACCCGTTTTAAAGATATCCATATTTTTTCTGAAGACACTGTGATGATGTGCGGTAATTATGGTCTGGTAATCAGTACTTTCGATGGGGGAGAAACCTGGCTGGCAGATACCGTTGCTCCAAACGGAGACCATCTTTTTGGGATCAGTTTCGTTGGCCATACAGGATATGTGTGTGGTAACAGTGGTGCAATTTTTAAAACTACCAACATGGGTGAAACCTGGACACAGATCAACCCACCGCTGATCTCAGCAATTGAGGAAATATATTTCCTGGCGGAAGATTTCGGTTTTATCTGCGGGCTGAATTTTATTTATTACACCGAAGATGGCGGCGGCAACTGGGTAGAGCCTGAAAGCTTTCCCGGTGCAACAACCAATTGGTGGTTGAGAGAATTTAGTTTTGTAAGCAACTCGACAGGTTTTGTTTGTGGGGATATCGGACAGTTGTATAAAACCCTCGATGGCGGTAAAAACTGGATTTACCTTGATAATACACCCACCACAGAATCCCTGCAGTCAATGAAGGCGCTTGATGAAAATCGAATCTATGCCTGTGGATTTGGAGGAACAGTAATCCGGTCATCAGATGGCGGTGTGCATTGGGAACAGATGACGGCAGGCTCTGCGCAGCATTTCAGAAGTATGGATTTCACACCTGAAGGGACCGGCTTTATCTGTACGCAGATAGGAGAGGTACTGAAGTATTCCGATCCCTGGCTGGGAATTGATGATAACCAACCCGAAGATGAAATTGTAATTTATCCCAATCCGGTTGCTGATTATGTTTATTTCTCCTTTTGTGATGAGTCGCAATTCAGCAGTGAAGTCAGCCTATATAACTTGTCTGGTGTTTTAGTTGGAACATACAGACTGGATAAAGCATTGGATGTTTCATTTTTAACGGATGGAATCTATTTTCTCCACTTTATTAGTTCAGACGGTCCAAATAAGATCAGATTATTGGTGAAAAAATAGAAGATGACTTTCCGTCAAATCGTTGATGGAATATAAGAAAATTAGCAACGATTGCAGTGTAATCATTTGGGTGAATATTAACTCAGGTGAGTTCTAATAGGTCTTCGTCATGGTAGCCGGAACACAGATCGTATAATCCGCCAGGTTTGAATTCTCTGAGGTAAGGCTGTCGGTTTCTTCCTGTTCAACAGAGGCGATAGTAAGAATATTCAGATTGGGATATTGATTTTTCAGGTACCAGTAAATGCCTTCGAAGTTGTTGGAGTGATACGTACCGTGATAATGAAGCACTACCTGTCCTTCCTGCCGGTTTTCGAGGATAAAGTGAGCCATTGTAGCATCTTTAATCGCCTGGGCTTTTGGGAGGTTTTCGTTGGCATGTCCGCCACCCATTCCACTCATCATTTCAATCATGCTTTTGTAGCCCGGTAGCTCCGGATCATAAGCTATTGGCAGAGGTGCGATATATCTTTTGGCTTCCTGCGGCAAAGAATCCAATCCCTCAAACCCCCGTTGATGCACTATTGAAGCATAGCGACGAGGAATATTGCTAGCCACAAATTTCAGTTTGTTTTCTTTGGCAAATTCAACCAAAGGTTTATAGTCAGTAGCATAGTTTTTCCACAATTTTGCTTCATCTTCAAAATTTTTCTGGCGTATGGTACCGGCAACATACTCATCCAATAGCAACTGGTTGTCGGCTTCAAACATTTCAGCAGCTAAAACAAGCTTTTGGCCCAAATCAGCGTGCAAATCCCTGGTCAGTTCAAGTTGGAGCCAGTGACTGATGGGATTGTTATGCAGTTCCCCGAAAAGAATCACATCCGCTTTTTCAGCATCTTTAACCAAATCATTGTATTTGGCTGACTTGCCTTTGGCGTTAAAAAGGTTGTAGGCAGGCTTTCCCGATTTCATTGCGATAAAGGAAATGAAAATGATGAGCAGAAACAGGTAATGTTTGTTTTTCATGTGGATTAAAAATTATGTTGGTTGATTAGATGGCGTAAATTTTCTCTGATTGACGCATCAATGGCATGCGATCGGCCGTTTTCGTCAATATTTACAAAATGCATTTTTGTTGAGCAAACGGTTTCTTCTGCCTGTTTTTTAAAGCAAAATTTCTTTGCGATGATTGATAAGGTAAGCGATGAAGTTCCTACATGAAGCAGTTCGCCGTAAATCCGGATATGGTCGCTTACTTTCACTGGTTTTTTGAAGAGCACTTCATCCATTTTAAGTGTGATCATGTTGGGTGTGCATGCCATTTCGGCTGCCATGGTACCGGCAGCTTCGTCCATCCATGAAAGCATAGTTCCGCCGAAAAGGTTGTTGTGAATGCCTATATCGCTGGTTTTGCAGATTTTGGTGGAAATGAGTTGCATGATGCTATTCATAAAAGTTTCAAGATAAACAGAAAAAGCGGCCGGATGTTTACTTTTTCAGTTCGTCAGCCTTAAAAGCGATGGGTAACAGGTTTTCAACGCTTTTCGATATCCATATTTTCCCCTGCCCTCCCTGCATGATCACCCTGATTTTATGCTCGTTCTGGTTTTCTGCTTCTATCATTACCTGCCGGCAGGATCCACATGGTGTAACGGGTTCGTCAATGCTAAAATTTATCGCTTTGGCAGTGACCGCAATAGCATCTACCCCCTCTCCGGGGTAATTGGCTGATGCATAAAATAAAGCAACTCTTTCGGCGCACAAACCGGAGGGATAGGCGACGTTTTCCTGATTGTTACCGGTCACAATTTTTCCGCTTTTAAGCCTAACAGCAGCCCCCACTTTAAACAACGAATAGGGCGCATAGGCATTTTCAGCAGCCTGAGCAGCATAATTCAGGAGCTCCCTGTCATCTGCGTTCAACTCATCAACGGTTTGATAGACTTCAAAATCGAGTGAAACTTTGAAATGTTCCATGTATCATGTTTTCGGTATTGTTTGCGAAGATACAATTTCTCTTTGAAAGAGATTTAATTTCGGAAAGAAAGTGAAACCCTTGTGGTCTGGTCCTCCCACTTGTAGCGAAAAACTTACAATATCTCCGCGCAGCTCACGTAAAAATGAAACCTTAATGAATTGACAGATTAGAATCGGGAATTTCATTCTTCAACAAAAATCCGTCAAATGCAATTATGCCTGCCACTAATTCATTGAAGCTCTTTTTGCTGTACTGGATAAAATAGTCGAATATTCTTTTTTATTTTCGATCACACGCATAGCTTCGTCAACTTCAGGATCATTCACCAGACTGGCTTTAACTTTGCCCTTTTGATGGTAGAATCGTGTAACGATTTCAATCCTCAGGATTTCGCTGATTTCATCTCTGTGTGTGATCAGGTCTTCCGACTTGTTATGCATGAGTTTCTTTTCCAGCTCGGCTATTTCGGCTGATATCTTGTTGAGGTATTCTTCCTGTTCCGCAATCTCTTTGAGTGATTTCAGGGTTTTCTCACTTGATGTTGTATAATCAAAATCTCTGCCTTGTACATATTGTACAAAGTCATTGTATATCTCATCTGTGATTTTGAAAGCATTGGCTTCAGGAATTTCAGTGTTTTCGCGGGCAAATTTGTTGGCAAAGTCGAAAATGACAAATTCACCAAATAAAGCCTGGGTTATGGGATAAAACTTCACTGGTTCGATGACAATATCCGGTTCTATTCCACCACCGTCGTAAACTTTACGTCCTCCTTTTGTGCTGAATTCCGATATGAGCGAATCCGGTACTTTGGCTGCATATCCGTCCTCATCCCGATGCGAATAGTCAATGGCCTGAATACATCTTCCGCTTGGGATGTAATATTTTGCCACAGTTACCTTCAATTTTGAGTTATAACTCAATGGCAACACGTTCTGGACTAATCCCTTGCCATAAGTCCGCTGACCAATCACCACGCCGCGATCGAGGTCCTGAATGGCTCCAGAAACGATTTCGGAAGCCGATGCTGAAGCCCTGTCAACCAGCACTACGATCGGTATTTCGGTGTCAATTGGTTTTGCGGTAGTATTATATGATTTATTTTTCGAGACGTCTTTTCCCTTTGTGCTTACGACCAGTTCGTCCTTTTCAACAAAAAGGTTCACGATATCGACAGCTTCATTGAGCAAACCGCCTCCGTTTCCCCTAAGGTCAAGAATAAGGCCTTGTATGTCATTTTGTTCTTTCAGATCTGTAAAAGCTTTCTTTACCTCTCTTGCAGCGTTTTGTGTAAAGCCGGAAAGTTTAATATACCCTACCTGGCTGTTAAGTATGCTCGAATATGGAATGTTATCAATCTTAACATTTTCGCGTTTTACCTCCAGCACGAATGGCTTTTCAGTTCCTTCCCGGCTGATAAGCAACTTAATTGAAGTGCCAGGTTCACCTTTAAGGATTTTACTTACTTCATCGGTGTTCTTTCCTTTTGCAGACTGACCGTCCACTTCCAGTATTTTATCCCCGGCAATAAGTCCACTCTTGTGAGCAGGAAAACCTTCATAGGGTTCTGATACAACAACATAATCACCCTGTTTGTGTATCAGGGCTCCAATACCCCCATACTGGCCGGTAGTCATTAGGTTGAAGTCTTCGATATCCGACTCGGGAATATAATTTGTAAATGGGTCGAGCGACTCAAGCATGGCATCTATACCTGATTTCATCAATTGGCCAGGGCTAACCGGATCAACATAGTGGATGTCGAGCTGCTTGTATGTTTCGGTGAAAATATCGAGATTTTTTATGATCTCGAAATCATTGTTACGATCCTGGGCATAAGCAGCTATTGACCATAATCCAGGAATGAGGAAGAATATCGATACGATAGCGGAAAGCCGCTTTACGTCTGATTTAAAATTTTTCATGGTAAAAAGTTAATTGATTTGCAAAAACTCCTGATTCAAACGCTTCATTATTGATATTATTTTTGATTTTAAATAACCAAACTCCGGAATGGAATCACCGATGTAGATCAGCCCAAGTGCTAATTCATATTCCTTTTTTATCAATAGTGTAGTAAGTTCCGACTTGTGTGTGCGATAGGATTCACGCATGAGCCGCTTGATCTTGTTACGGTGTGCAGCCCGTCTGAATTTTTTTTTGGAAACCGAAATCAGTACTTGCAATGGTGCATCTGATCGTCCGTTTTCCTTCTCGATCCGATCAGTGTAATAAACAACTTTAATGGGATAAATCAGAAAAGATGTGCCTTCATTGAAGAGTTTCTCAATGAGAATCCTGCTGCAAAGCCTTTCGTTTTTGTTGAAAGAATTGGGGTGAGGCATAAATTGAACATTTTGGCAAAGTTATCAAAATGTTTATCAGGCGAAGACGGCTTTAACCAAGTGTTAATTAGTTTCTGCCAGAAAACTCCCTAAAATAGATTTTCAACGATTTATTTACCCCACCCTAAAGGGAGTAAATCGTTGAAAATCAATGCTCCAGGAATTTATCCCGAGACTTCGGGAGGGCTGGGGCATTCATTGATTTTCAACATTAAGAGTTTTCTGGCGGGCACTAATTATTGGAATGAGATGGTCACAAGTATTTCTATAAAACCTTAATTCCGTTTTTCTTAAAGACTTTCTCAATAAACTGATCTAACGCCATGGTCATCGAAGGTGCTGTTTTGGTGGGGGCATTCAGGTCGAGACGCAGCCCGGCATCTTTTACTGCCTTTGCAGTGGACGGTCCGAATACTCCAATAAATTTTTCACCTTGTTGAAACTCGGGAAAATTTTTCTGAAGCGAAGTGACACCTATCGGACTGAAGAAAACGAACATGTCATATTTATTAATATCAATGTTCGAAAGATCAGCGGCCAAAGTGCGGTAAATTACGGCTTTTGTGAATTTGATTTTACTTGTTTCAAGCAGTTTTGGCAACGATTGTTTGTGAATGTCCGAGCAGGGAAGCAGGTATTTTTCGTCAGGGTACTTCTTAATGATATCGAGTAAGTCTTTGAAATTTTGATGACCGTGGAAAATTTTCCTCTTCCTGAACTGAACGTACTTTTGAAGATAATAAGAGGTTGATTCTGAAATGCTGAAATACTTCATGGTTTCGGGCACTTCCACGCGCATTTCCTGGCAAATCCTGAAAAAGTGATCAACAGAATTGCGACTTGTAAGGATAATGGCGGTGTGATTCAAAATGTTAACCTTGTCTTTGCGAAAATCTCGACCGGGTACTCCCTCTACTTTAATAAACTGCTGGAAGTCAATATTGAGATTATACTTTGCTGCCAACTCATTGTAAGGGTTCTTTACCGGATCGGCTGGTTTTGGCTGTGAAATAAGTATATTCTTTATCATCAATGTACTGTTTGAATTAATTGCTGATCTCGATTAAATCCAAATACTTTAAATGATCCCTCTGATAATGACTTTATAGATTACCAGAAAAGGTAAAATTTCAAGCGTGCAAAAGTACAGTAAATTTTGAAAATAGGAATACATTTCGATACCCAAAGAAATAATAAAGCCACGCAACATCCGTAATGCTATCAGTATCAAGGACATTCCAATGACCACAATCAGTACAGGTTCTGATTTTGAAAATGTTGAAACCATCAATAGGGGAATAAAAATGGCTGCCGCAAGTGTATTGAAATAAAACGAGTTGGTCAGATACTCCTTTGTAAGGAAACGTGTTTTGAAAATCAGACCAGTGAAGTAATGAATCAGGTATTTTAAGGATAAGACTATAATTACACCCGCCAGATACAAGGCCAGTTTTTTAAGTTCTTCACCTCTGGTTAAAAAACGAGAGGAAACAAACATTTCATCCAATTGAATCAGAAAAACAGCAAAAGTCAGTGAAATAGCAATAAAAAGCAGAAATTGCGTACCTATTGGGAAAAGCAGATCATCGCGGATTAACTGTTTAAAAAGCGGACGGGAACTAAATGCAGCAATCATATTTTTGAAGAAGTTTTTTCGCACGACTTTTATGTGAGCAAAAATGAAGGCTGCCAGTAAGAGCGCCATAAATTGCCAGATAAACCCCGGTTGTATTATGAGTTGTGGAATGATAGCAGTGGGTTGACTCCGGATCTCGGTTATGAAAGTCTGTGTGGGTACTGGATCTGGCATTGATAACCAAAGGCTGTCATCGCTTTCAGCGTAAACCTGACAATGGTCAAAATCAGAATATACCTGACAGTGGTCATGATCAGAATATACCTGATATTCATCCTGATAGTAATCTGTTTGCGTCATTTTTCCTGGTCAGTTCAACTAAGTTTTAACCCCATTGCTGTCAGCATCTCTCATGGTTACAACAGAGGCTGCAAAATTAAATATAATTTCAGGGTGCTGTTCGTGGCGAAAGTTTTATATTTGACCATCGAAATTTTTATTCATTTTAATCTAATTTATCTCATGCTCAACCTCATTTTATTTGGTCCTCCGGGATCGGGAAAAGGGACGCAATCGTTGAAAATTGCGGAAAAGTATAATCTCGCCCACATCTCTACCGGCGACATTTTTAGATCGGAGATCAGGAACAAAACCGATTTAGGGTTAAAAGTCCAATCAATTATCGAGAAGGGTGAACTTGTCCCTGATGACCTGTTGATCGAAATTCTCGAAAGTGCATTGAATAAGCTCCAGGAAAAAGCCGGTTATATTTTCGACGGATTTCCGCGCACTCATCGTCAGGCTGAAGACCTCGACATGCTGCTGAAAAAACGGAATGATGCAGTCAGGCTGGTTATTGCACTTGAAGTGGATCAGGACGAGGTGGTTAAGCGCCTGTTAAACCGTGCCAGGCTGGAAGGCCGAAAAGACGATACCGAGGAGGTGATCCTCAACCGGATGGCTGTTTATCACAAACAAACTGCTCCGTTAATTGACTTTTACGTAAAGCAGGGTAAATTTAAGTCAGTTCCTGGTGTTGGTTCCATCGATGACATTTTTGATTCTATCACCGAAGCGATCAATGAGCGCATCTGAGGACGGGAAGATCACTTTTTAAACAGGAAACAATATTAAAGATTGTCAGCAAGAAAACTCCATAAGTTGACTCCATCCCTCCTTAAGTTTCGGGATAAATTCCGGGAGTAATGATTTTCAACGATTTACTCCCTTTTTCCGAAGGAAACCTCCAAAGGTTCAAAGAACTCCTTTGGAGAGTCCTACGGACCTTTGGGAAGATTGGGGTAAATAGATCGTTGAAAATCAAATTCAGTGTGCTTTCTGGCAAATACTAAATCAGGTCTTTGCTAACGGATACTGTTGTGTCTGAGTTAAAAGTCACTGCAAAGCCAAGTTTTTTAAAAACCGAGATCATTGGCTTGTTGTCTTTGGTAGTTTCAGCAAAAATCCGCTTAAAGTTATTGATCTTTGCTATCTCAGTGCAATATTGGGTAAGGATTTTGCCTAAATCCTTGCGTTGCCATGCATCAGTGATCAATACGGCATATTCCACATTTTCCAGGTCGGGGTCGGCGATTAGTCTGCCTACACCAATAAGTTTCTTGCGACCATTCTCTTCAACTTCAGCAACGATCCCCAGTTCGCGGGCATAGTCAATGTAACAGAATTGGGTGGCCACTTCGTGGGAGTCGAAATGGAAATTGTAACGAAAGCGCGAATAAATGGCCTCTTTGGAGCAACTCCCAAGCATCTCAAGCCAGAGGGGTTCATCTTCAGGTTTGATAGGGCGTAGCAAGGTTTCAGTACCATCTGCCAAGCGAACAGTTTTGATGTATCTTTCGGGGTAAGGCCTTAATAACAAATGGGAATACTGAGGAACCGGTTGTTCAAGTGTCTTTTCATCGATAACAACACGAGCATCCAGCGCCACCACATCATCTTTGGTAATGATGATGGGGTTAATGTCCAATTCTTCGATTTCGGGATAATCGGCAGCAAGGTAGGACAGCCTGATCATAACTTCGATCAGTTTATCAATATTTTTTGGCGCACGACCACGATAGCCTTTTAGAAGGGGGTAAATTTTCAGGGATTCGATCATACGGCTGGCCAGTCGTTCGTTGAGGGGTGGGAATTCAAGACGCCGGTCTTTAATCAGTTCGGCTTCTGTCCCACCCATCCCAATCATAATCACGGTTCCAAAAACGGAATCTTTTTTTATCCCTAAAATCAATTCCACAGAATCTCTGATCTCAATCATTTCCTGGACTGTACATCCGTCAATCCTTGCATCGGGCATATGTTTAGCCACACGTTCCATCATCAGGTGAAAGCCAGCCCTGAGCAATTCTTCATTTTCGATGTCGAGCACTACACCGCCAACATCTGATTTATGGACGATATCTGCCGAATCTACCTTGAGCACTACCGGATAACCAATTTCTGCCGCGAGTTTTACAGCTTCATCCACCGAAGTGGCGGGCATCGGGCTGGTGGATTTTATGCCGTAGGAATTGATCAGGTCTTTGGAATCCTTAAGCGAGAGTATTTTTTGCTTGGGAAAAATCTCATTGACAAACTTTTCCCTAAGTGCCTGGCGATCATATTTAAAAGATACAGGAACTTCTTTCGGGGTTTCAAAAAGAGATTCCAGATTTTTTGAATAATCTACAAGCGTCATAAAAGCCCGTACTGCCTGGTCAGGTGTTTTATAGGCCGGAATTCCCGAATTATTGAAAAGATCCATGGCCTCTTCCATGGTTTTACCACCGAGCCACACAGCCATGATTGGTTTTGAATAACCTTCGGAAAGTTTGATGATTCTTTTGGCTGATTCGGTTGGTTTGGCCATTGCCTGGGGCGTCAGTATGACTAGCACGGCATCCACTGTAGGGTCGTTCATTACAATTTCGGTGGCGGCTGCAAGGCGGTCTGGAGTTGAGTCTCCCAGAATGTCCACAGGGTTGCTATGTGACCAGTAAGGGGGCAATAACTTGTTCAGTTTTTCGATCGATTCATTGGTTAATTTACAAAGTTTACCACCATGAAAAATCAGTGCATCTGTTGCAATTACTCCTGGTCCACCGGCATTGGTTACTATTCCAAGGTTAGATCCTTTCGGTATCCGTTTGCCACCAATCAAATCGGTAAAATCGAAAAGATTACCCATATTGTTTACCCTTGCAACGCCAGCCCGTCGGAACACAGCATCATAAATTGCATCTTCTGAAGCCATCGCACCGGTGTGAGATGCGGCAACCACAGCACTTTCAGGGAAACGACCGGCTTTGTAAACAATAATTGGCTTTTTTCGGGCAAACGCACGCGCTGCGGTCATAAATTCATGTGCGAAGGTGATGGACTCCACATAAAGGACAATGGATTTGGTGTGAGCATCCTGCCCAAGAAAATCAATCAGATCGCCAAATCCAACATCCATTGTATTGCCGATCGAAACAAAATAGGAAAACCCTATATTTTCACTCATTGCCCAGTCGAGCACTGATGTGCAAAGCGCTCCCGATTGAGAAATAAATGCCACCGAGCCTTGTTTTGGCATTCCGGTAGAAAAGCTAATGTTCAGCCGCTGACCCGGAACAATGACTCCGAGGCAGTTCGGACCAATCACGCGCATGTCATATTTCTTCACAATAGCAGCCACCTGGTCTTCCAGTTTTTTTCCTTCGGGGCCTATTTCCTTAAATCCGGCTGACATAATGATTAACCCTTTGATTCCGGCTTCTCCGCACTCCTCGACAATTTGAGGAACTGCTGCAGCATTGGTGGTGATCACAGCCAGGTCAGGGGTTTTTGGAAGGCTTTTTACGCTTGGAAAGCAAGGGATGCCAAGCACTGCTTCGTACTTTGGATTGACCGGATAGACCACACCGCGGAACCCACCACCTACAAGGTTTCTGAGGGTTAATCCACCAACGGTTTCCGGATTGGCCGGTACACCGATCAACGCTATCCGCTGTGGCCTGAATATGCTGCTAAGTTGTTTAATTCCCATGATCTATATCGTTCTTTTTAAGTCAGTTAGAGAGAAATATTTTTCTTTTGGTAAAAAGCTATGATTTCGAATTTTCAAGTTACAAAAATACGAAAACTTCACTTGAGGGGGCTATATTTCATCAATTGAGCGAGGAATTGTAAGGTGTGAAGAAAAATTCAATAACTCTTAAAATGGATGGTTGAACTTTGAAATACATTGATTGAATATCAGAATTATTGACTAACCGGCCCATCCCATAAACCTCTCCCGAAAGTAGCCACGCGAATACGGTCAAATTGTTTGTTGATATTGACCTCGGTTATCCTGACATTTGGAAAATCATCCACTTTTTGCCAGTCAGTTGTCCGGGTTTTTGTATAAAGCCCACGGTCGGCGCCGAGGTAAAGCCTGTCGTCGGAACCTTCAAGGTAAGCGATAGCATTCACCGGGTTGACAGCAAAAACACCTTCAGGATCGGCGTTTTCCCATGTTTTTCCGCCGTCCTTCGACTCCCAGATCCTGTATTCGCGGGGGATGCCTGTGTACGTTAACCAGATATGATCGGGATTGAGTGGATGAACTAAAACACCGGTGATAATAGCCAGCGTGTCGTCGTCGAAGTCTTTACCGGGGTAGTCAACCGGTTCAAAATGAAGCCCCGTCTGATCAGTTCCTTTTATTCCACCATTTTCTGATTTATACAAACCCGATTTCAACTGCCATTCCATGTGAGGTGGGTTTTGCTGGCCGGCAGTGACCACATAAATTACGTCCGGGTCAGATTTACAGATCGAAATCTCGGTGATTTGGCGTTTCCAGGCTGCAGGCTCTGATAGGTGAAGATCGGATTGACGGGTCCAGACTTCTTCACGGGGAGTTACAAATTCGGGTTGAGTGATTTCTTTGGTAAATATTTCAGAAAAACCAAACCAGGGTTGGCCTGAAACAGGGTGACTGACTACCGGAAAGGTTTTTACTGTCATTGCTAAATCTTTGTTGTTGTAAGGGTCGAAAGGGATTTTTCCGGTCTGGTTGTTTTGGGCAAATGTTTTGAGATTAAAAAAGTTGAGGGCGCGGTCGTCATTCGAGAAGTAAACTGCGTGAGGATTGCTGTCATCAATCCGGCTTGTGTAACCATCGCCGCCGCCAATGAAATGCCACTTGTGGCCAAGCGTGTCAAAATAGATTAGTGTTCCATTGTCCTGGGTGGCTATAACGGCCACATTTTCGTCAGACGGCGAATCATCGAAACTCCAGATGATGGCTGTGTTATAACCTTCATTGCGGTATTCCCAGCCTCCCTGGTTCGGATTTGGAAACGATTTTACACTGATCCCGCCATGATTTCCGCAGAACAGCTTTGGATTTTCTACATTGGGCTGAAAAACAAGATCGTGCACATCGGCATGAAAGCCATTACCACAATAAGAGGAGCGTAAATCAAAAGGAATACTATCCAATTTTTCGGTGCCTATCACCCTTGAATTTCCATAATAAATCATGTCAGCATCCACCGGCGACACATCCAGCGCGATCCACTGCACGGCAAAATAGGTCAGGCCGGCTGACCACCGGGCGTCAATGATTCTCCATTTTTCCTGCTCAAACAAAGCAATGTAAGCTCCTTTGAATCGCTTTTCGTTAACAATTTTATCGCCAATGATGTAAGCGTAAAGCCGCTCGGGATTGGCAGGTGTCACAGCAAGGTTGATACGGTCAACGGCAAACGTATCCGCAATACTTCTCAAATCCAGTCCAAAACTACCGCCGGTTAACCGTTCCCAGCTAATTCCACTGTCTTTCGATCTGAAAATGTCTTTGCTTCCGGCATAAATCACATTAGCATCATCAGGTTTTATGACAACACTTCTGAAATCTTGCTCGCCGGGAAGTAGTCCGGCAAATACATTCTTCCATCGAACCAGGTCTGAAGCAGCGTTATCAGAACGGTAAATTCCATTGGTGCTTGCGATGAAAACCTGGTCGGGGTTCAGGGGGTTGATCACCATTTTCCGGGGCATTCCGCTAAAGTCGAAGTCCTGAATAAATCCATCAGAAATATTTTCCCAGGTTTGCCCCCAGTCTTTGCTGCGGAAAATCCCGGAAGTTGGTATCGGGTTGATCTGCGACCAGTTGGGGCCACGTGTATCGAGAATTCCGCCATCGGCATAGCCGGTACCAATGAAAATCATTTTCGAGTCAAACGGGTTAATACAAACATCGGCCACTGAGGTTGAAGGGAGAAAATCGGTGTTTACATTGTACCATTTCAAGCCGTCGTCTTCGCTGCGCCATAGCCCGCCAAAGGAGGAACACACATAAACCGTTCTGTTTTTTACTCCGTCATAGTTCGGATCAAAGGCTATCCGGTTGGCCTGCCCCACGCCGTAAGTGTTTGCTTTGGAAACCAGGTTGGGCATTCCACTTGGCCCGAGCGCCCGCCAGTTGCCATGCCTGACCGGTTCGAAACCCGGGTCATTTCCTTTTGAGGCCAGTCGGGATATACATCCGACAGCAAACATCAACGTAAGAAATAGTAAGAATTTTAAAGTAGAATCTGCTTTCATACAGTCAACGTATTAATTTTCAACATTCACCAATCCGGAAATTTCCCATCCGGTAATAATCGTATGGACATAATCGGCATTAGGATACAATATTAAGAATTAATTAATGATTCGAAGTCCTGAGGAATTTCTATTTTTGCAAAAAATTTCTCTATTGATTTAATTATCAGTAACAAAGTAACTTAATTTAAATTTTTTAATAATTATGGGTAAGAATAAACAAAAGTATGTTTACCTTTTCGGCAACGGTAAAGCCGAAGGCGATGCAACAATGAAGAATTTGCTCGGAGGTAAAGGCGCCAACCTGGCAGAAA